>JAZSKI010000016.1:0-21874 GCA_045534775.1 Clostridia bacterium
ATATGTAAAACATCATTGTATATACCTTTTAAACATATTGGCATCAACGCCTTGGTACGCAAAGAAATACCACTCCCATTAGAAGAAGAAATGATTTTGAAGCTCTTAAAACTTAAATATAAAAAGATTTGCGACATATCACAATTTATGGGCATTGAGGAAGATATATTAGGACATATATTAGGTGAGATGTCGTTAAAAGAACTAATTTATGTAAAGGGTGAAATTATTACAATAACACCCAAAGGAGAAAACACATTAAAAAAGTTGCTTCAAATTGTAATTAAACAGGAAACTATATCCTTAGTCTTGGATGGTATAAGCGGAGAATTCTCAAATGAACAAAATGGCAAAAATAAAATTCCTAGAGGTTATCCTTGTCTTGACACTAATATGATTATAGATCAAGATTTTTTAGAGAAAAACATTTCAGATATAGAAAAACAATACATCGATATTCAGTCTGCTTATAATGAAAATGCTTCAATGGTTTCAAATAATCAAATCTATCAACTGATTGATTTAGATTATGATAATACAGTATATGTGGAGAAAAAACTCCTAATTTATAAAAATTCAAAAGATAATGATTTTTCTTTCGAAATTTGCTCAAATGAAAACTATGTTGCAGAAGTTAGAAAGCAAATAAGTTATTCACCAGGAATGAAACCATTATTACGAAGCAAAATGGATATTGAAAAATACCGTTCGAATTCTGGTGACATAGATTCTGTATTGCGGGAAAACTTTGATAAGTTGAATGTAGCAATTCGTGAAAATAGTATTGATATTGATGAACTGTATTTTAAAAACAGACTAATGTTGGACAAAGAGTACATAGAAATCTTACTACAAATAAAAGATATAAAACCTCAAAAAATCTACATATCATCGTCTGCTCTTGATTCGGTTTGCACTGGTTCTGTAATGCCTGGATTATATAATTTTTGCGATAAAATACCTATGTGTATTGTCTATGACGAAAATGATTATAAGTCCAAAATGAGTGCGCAGAGTATTAGTTCAGCGAAAAAGAAAATAAATATGATTAAAGATTCCGAACTAAGCAAAACGCAAATCATATTATATCCGCATTGCGTGATAAATGTTGAATATGTGCCTCACTTTATTGCAGGGTCATACATTTTACAAGAGATTCCTACGATCTATTTTGATGATGAAATTATAGAAAGGGAAACTAACGAGTTCGAAAAAAGATACAATTTAAAAAATAATTAATAAAGATAACCGAAAGGGCAATGGAGTAAATTCCATTGCCCTTTTAAATAGCAGTTCCTTTTTCAACATATATTCTTGCATAAAGTGGAGTACAAATGGAGTAATTTGGAGTACCAAAACCTCCGGAAAGCCCCATTTTATGCCATTTATTTGTCAAGTGTCTTCATTGTTGGGAACAAGAGTACATCTCTTATCGCTGCGGAATCGGTAAGGAGCATACACATACGGTCTATACCGAAGCCTATGCCGCCTGTGGGTGGCATACCTATTTCAAGGGCTTTCATAAAGTCCTCATCGGTGGTATTAGCTTCTTCGTCACCGAGGGCGAGAAGTGCTTCCTGTGCTTTGAAGCGTTCTCTCTGGTCGATGGGGTCGTTAAGCTCGGAATATGCGTTTGCCATTTCCCAGCCGTTCATAAAGAACTCGAAGCGTTCCACATAATCGGGGTTGTCGGGTTTCTTTTTGGTAAGCGGAGAAATTTCTACGGGATGGTCCATAACAAAGGTAGGCTGAACCAGATGTTCTTCAACAAACTCTTCAAAGAAGAGGTTTAATATATCGCCTTTCTTGTGATGCTCTTCATATTCCACGTGATGCTTTTCGGCAGCTGCACGTGCTTCCTCCACAGAGCCTATTTCGTTAAAATCTACGCCTGAATATTTTTTAACTGCTTCCAGCATTGTTATTCTTTCAAAGGGCTTACCCAGGTCCATTTCAATTCCGTTATATACAATCTTTGTAGTACCGAGAACCTCTGTTGCCACGTGGCGGTACAGATTTTCGGTAAGGTCCATCATACCGTGATAATCTGTATATGCCTGATAGAGCTCCATAAGTGTAAATTCAGGATTATGACGGGTATCAAGGCCTTCATTTCTGAACACTCTGCCTATTTCATATACACGCTCCAGACCGCCTACAATAAGACGTTTGAGGTAAAGCTCAAGGGAAATACGGAGTTTAAAATCCTCATCCAGAGCATTGAAATGAGTTTCAAAGGGACGTGCCGCCGCACCGCCCGCATTGGATACAAGCATAGGTGTTTCCACCTCCAGAAAGCCCTGACCGCTGAGATAGCTTCTGATTGAAGAAATAATTTTCGACCTTTTAATAAATGTTTCTTTAACATCTGTATTCATAATAAGGTCAATATATCTCTGGCGGTAACGCAAATCGGTGTTAGTCATACCGTGGAACTTTTCGGGAAGAGGCTGCAGCGATTTGGAAAGGAGAGTAACATTGCTTACTCTGATGGAAATTTCACCTGTCTGCGTAGTGAATACCTCACCTGTTGCACCTACAATATCACCGATGTCAAGCTTTTTAAAACGGTTGTATTCGTCCTCGCCGAGAATATCTTTTTTAGCAAAAAGCTGAATTGTTCCGTCCATATCCGCTATATGGATAAATCCAACCTTACCCATACCGCGTTTAGACATAATACGTCCTGCTACGGTTACATTCTGACCGTCAAGTGCAGAGATTTTAGCTATAATGGTTTCAGCTTCTTCGCTGCCGCGTTTTGCAATCTGACGTTCTTCTTCCGTATAATTATCTTTGATTTGTGAAGACGAGTGAGTTCTTTCAAATTTGGTTATTTCAAAAGGGTCCATTCCTGCGTCCTGAAGTTCTTTAAGTTTATCTCTTCTTATCTGGAGAAGCTCGCTGAGCTCCTGAGTGTTGCTTTGTTCGTTCATTATATTCACGCCTTTCCGAATAAGAAATTAGCTTTTCTTAAATATGTCTAAAATTTTAAGCTGATATATATCGCCGTCAGGGGTTGTAACATCAACTGTTTCGCCGGTTTTCCTGCCTACCAGAGCCTTTGCAACGGGAGAATCAACGGAAATCTTATTATTAAGAGGGTCGGCACCTGTAGTACCGGTGATTTCGTAGGTACACTCTTCTTCAAAATCCATATCAAACACCTTTACCATAAGACCGATATTTACGGTAGATTTATCTATGGTATCGTCATCTACGACCTTTGCGTATTTGATTTTTTCTTCATAGATTCTGATAGTCTCTGCATTTTCTGCCTGTTCAGCCTTTGCCGCATCATATTCGGCGTTCTCCGACAAGTCTCCGTAGCCTCTTGCCTGGTTGATTTTTTCCGCAATCTCGCGGACCTTTTCGTTTTTCAAAAATTCCAGTTTTTCACTCAAGGCATCAAACTCTGCCTGAGTCATTAAATACTCTTTATTTTCAGCCATTTTCAATACCTCCGCTTAGCGTTTTAGGATGGTATTTTTCTACCATCCTAAAGCTTTATATTTTATTCTTCGTCTCCGGGAATTATTCTTGTGAGATTTATTCTGCCCATTTTATCAATTTCCAGCACTTTAACGGTGATGGGATCACCGATTGCAACAACGTCTTCAACTTTTTCAACGCGTTTTTTATCCAGCTTGGAAATATGCACCAATCCGTCCTTGCCGGGTAAGATCTCGACAAAAGCACCGAAGGTTGTTGTTCTTACAACCATACCCTCATATATCTCACCGGGTTGCGGGTCTTTTGCTATGCCTTCAACGATTTTTCTTGCTTTTTCGCCGCTTTCGCTGTCGGGAGCAGTTATAAAGACTCTGCCGTCATCTTCAATATCAATCTTTACGCCCGTATCTGCAATAATTTTCTGAATAGTCTTACCGCCGCTTCCTATTACCTCACGGATTTTTTCGGGGTCGATGGTAAAGGCTATCATCTTGGGTGCATACTGAGAAATATCCTCTCTCGGAGCAGGAATTGCTTTCAGCATAACCTCGTCTAAGATGTACATTCTTGCTTTTCGGGTCTTTTCAAAGGCTTCCCTGATAACCGCCGGTGTCAGACCGTCAATCTTAATATCCACCTGGATTGCAGTGATACCGTTTTTAGTACCTGCAACCTTAAAGTCCATATCGCCGAAGAAATCTTCAACGCCCTGGATGTCAAGCATAGTCATAAAGCTTTCGCCATCATCGTCCATTATGAGACCTACGGAAATACCTGCAACGGGTTCTTTTATGGGAACACCTGCATCCATAAGTGCAAGGGTTGAACCGCAGACAGAGCCTTGTGAGGTTGAGCCGTTAGAGCTTAATACCTCAGACACAAGTCTGATTGCATAGGGAAATTCCTCTTCGGAAGGGATTACGGGTTCGAGAGCCTTTTCAGCGAGAGCACCGTGACCTATCTCACGTCTGCCGGGGCCT
Source organism: Clostridia bacterium (assembly GCA_045534775.1). Lineage (GTDB taxonomy): Bacteria > Bacillota > Clostridia > RUG12999 > RUG12999 > JAZOTK01. The sequence goes on from JAZSKI010000016.1 coordinate 4,434, forward strand.
CTTGAAGGTCTTGTTTCGCCTACGCTGTAGGACGGGAAATTATAGTGGTGCATATATCTCTTGGACTCATCGGTATCAATACCGTCAATCTTCTGAGCATCACCGATAGCACCGAGGGTTGCAACTGTCAGCACCTGTGTTTGTCCTCTTGTGAAGAGACCGCTACCGTGAGTACGGGGCAAAATTCCGACCTCAGCCGCAAGGGGTCTGATTTCGTCTATTCCTCTGCCGTCAACACGTTTTTTATCAACAGCCAGCCAGGTTCTTACAACGTATTTCTGCAATTTATATAAGGCTTCAGCAATTTCGCCTTCTCTTTCGGCATATTTTTCGCCGAACTGCTCTGCTATTTCGTTTTCGATAACCAGCATACGTTCGTCACGTACCAGTTTATCGTCCGTATCCATTGCGTATCTTACCTTTTCAAGCGCGAAGTCTTTAATATCGTTATACAGCTCCTCGTCAACCACGCAGGAAGCATATTCAAACTTAGGCTTACCTATTTCCTCGCCGATGGCTTTTACGAACATACAAAGCTCTTTATTAGCCTCATGAGCCTTCATAATAGCTTCAAACATAAGGTCATCGGGAACCTCTTTACCGCCTGCTTCAATCATAACAACCTTGTTCATGCTGGCGGCGATTGTGGAATTAAGGATAGAAGCCTCTCTCTGTGCCCGGGTGGGGTTGATTACGATTTCGCCGTCAACGATACCTACGTGTACGCTTGTAACGGGACCGTTAAAGGGAATATCTGAAATTTCGATAGCTACTGCCGCACCGAGCATTGCCGCAAATTCGGGCGAATTATCCTGTTCAACGGATAATACCGTAGCAACGATTGATACGTCATTTCTCAAATCCTTGGGGAACAGGGGTCTTAAGGGTCTGTCAATGGCTCTTGAAGCCAGGATAGCCTTTTCCGAAGGCTTGCCTTCACGTTTCATAAAGCTACCGGGGATTCTTCCTACCGAATAAAGTCTTTCCTCAAAATCTACGCTTAAGGGGAAGAAATCTATACCGTCACGGGGTTTTGCGGATGCTGTTGCCGTTACCAAAACAACCGTATCTCCATAGGATACGAGTGCACTACCGTTTGCAAGCCCTGCCAGCTTGCCTGTTTCAACGGTAACCGGTCTGCCGGCAACCTCTGTTTTGAAAATCTTTTCCATTACATTTCTCCTCTTTTCTTTCTTAATCTTCTTTTACGGCAAGGATTAGCACTTAGATATACCTTCCATCTTCTGAAATCAAAGACATATCTAACTGCTAATTCGCATTTGCCGTAAATTTTAAATAAAGGACGACAAACGCCGTCCTTTATAAACTTAGTAATTACTTTCTCAGACCGAGTCTTGCAACTATTGCACGATATCTTTCAATATCAATCTTTGCAAGATAATCAAGCAAGCCTCTTCTTCTGCCTACCATTTTAAGCAGACCGCGTCTTGAATGATTGTCCTTCTTGTGAATCTTAAGATGCTCGTTGAGTTCGTTGATTCTTGTTGTTAAAATAGCAATCTGAACCTCAGGAGAACCTGTGTCACTTTCATGAGTTTTGTACTCAGCAATTACTGCCTGTTTTTCTTCTTTTCTCAGCATTATACTGCACCTCCGAATTATTTATACGCCGCACAACCGAGTTTAAGGAAGGTGAACCCAAAAACCAAGCCGTGAGCAATTACCATTTTATTATATCACACTACTGCCGATTTGTAAATAGTTTTTTTTAAAAAATTTTTACAATTTTTTATAACTTTACGGTAAATTTTGTATATACTATTGGTATATTCCACGAAAAAACTGATTTTTTTTATTTTTAACTTGCATTTTTTTGTAAAATAATATACAATATAATAGATATATTTTTGCACGAAATATAAACTAAGATATAATCGGAGGTTGATTTATGTATATCTCAGAAAAGGCAAAGGCGGTAAGCCCGTCATCCACACTTTATATTGATTCTAAATTCAAGGCTATGAAGGCTCAGGGAATTGATGTTGTAGGCTTCGGAACGGGAGAACCCGATTTCGACACCCCTCAGCATATCAAGGATGCGGCTGTAAAGGCTCTGGCGCAGGGTATGACAAAATACACCCCCGCTTCGGGAACTCTTAAGCTTAAGGAGGCTGTTTGCCGCAAGCTGAAGCGCGACAACGGGCTTGATTACAAGCCTGCCAATATTGTTATATCCAACGGCGCAAAGCATTCGCTTATGAATATATTTACAGCTATCTGCAACCCCGGCGATGAAATTATTATTCCTGCTCCCTACTGGGTAAGCTATACGGAAATGGTGGCTCTCGCCGATGGCATTCCCGTTATTGTAACGGCAACGGAGGAAACGAGCTTTAAAGTTACCGTCAAGGAATTGGAGGCTGCCGTAACCGACCGCACCCGCGGTATCGTCCTTAACAGCCCGTCCAATCCTACAGGTATGATATATACCGAAGCAGAGCTTCGCGAAATTGCCGATTTTGCCGTAAAGCATAACATCTACGTAATCTCTGACGAGGTTTATGAGCATCTTATCTATGACGGAAATAAACACATCAGTATCGCAAGCTTCAATGATGAAATAAAGGCTCTTACCATCGTGGTTAACGCCGTTTCCAAAACCTATGCAATGACAAGCTGGAGAATCGGTTACACTGCCTGCAGCGAGGATTTGGCGAAGGCTATGTCCAACATCCAGAGCCATGCTACCTCTAACCCCAATTCCATAGCTCAGGCGGCTGCCGAGGCGGCTCTTGACGGGTCTCTTGACTGTGTATTTGAAATGAGAGAGGAATTCACAAAACGCCGTAACTATATGGTTGAAAAAATTAACTCTATCCCCGGTGTTTCCTGTCTTATGCCTCAGGGCGCTTTCTATGTGATGATGAATATCGAGAAGCTTATCGGTACAACCCTTTACGGCAAGGAAATAAAAGGTAGTGACGATTTTGCCGAGCTTTTCCTGGAAAAATCCCTGGTAGCAGTTGTTCCCTGCAGCGGGTTCGGTGCTGATAATTATCTCCGCTGGTCCTATGCCAATTCTATGGATGCCATAGTAAAGGGTCTTGACCGTCTTGACGCCTTCCTTCAGGAAGGCAGAGCATAATAGCAGAAATAAATTACAGCTCTCTTTATCATAAGAGAGCTGTTTTTATATTTTCCGTATCATATAATCTCTGCTGCGCGGGTCAAAACAAAACAACACCTCATCAGTCTCGCTCCGCCCGCCGGCTTCCCCTCAAGGGGATGGCTATGGCTTGTCGAATAAAAGCTGTCCCGCTTTTTCGGTGGGACAGCTTCGTTATGTATTAAACCTTAAATATTTTTTCCAGTGCCGCCGCCACTCCTGCTTCGTTTGCCGTTTCCGTTACCATATCGGCTATAGCTTTTATTCTGTCATCGGCATTGCCCATGGCTACGCTTATACCTGCGGCGGTCAGCATTTCATAGTCGTTCATACTGTCGCCCATGGCAATTGTATTTTTTTGAGATATTCCCAGATATTCGGCGACCTCAAGAAGAGCTTTTCCTTTACCGCAGCTTCTTTGCAGTATCTCGCCGTAGGCGGGAAATCGCAGAACCTCACATTCCTCGCCCATTACCTCGTCCAAATCGGGCGGTATTTCGCCGGAAACCGAAAATTTTTCAATCTCGGTCCGATTCGCCATAAGCTCGGAAAACTTCTCCTCGCTCAGCAACGTCCAGCCCGGCTCGACATAATCCGAAGCTATGTAATAATACATCTCCTCATATCCTTGCAGGTAGCCTTTCAGCTTTTGTTCAAGGACATAGCTGTTAAATTTCCTGATTAAATGCTCGGGCATTAGTTTTTTAAAAATCACCTTTTCGCCTACCCTTGCCACCGCACCGCAACCCGTCACCGCGCCGTCAAAATCCTCTTTTGCCCGTATTTTTTCGGGTATGAACGCCGTTGACCTGCCTGTATTGAGAAGCACATAGTGACCCGCTTTTCTGACCTTCTGAATAACGGCTATGTTTTTCTTTAGTGCTTCATCGCCGCCGTCAAGAGTTTCGTCAATATCTATAAATACAGCGTATTTTTCATATTTCACTTTGCCGTCCTCCCGGTTTCAGATTACAACCTGCTATATTTCAATTCCGTCAATTATCGCAAGAGCTTTTTCGGCTATTGCGAGATTTTTTTCTGCTTTTTTCCTTATTTTTCTGCCCAGAGGTTCCATTATACCGAAATTCACGTTCATAGGCTGGAATTTATCCGTACTGCCGCCCGATACATAAGCCGCCAGCGCACCTATAGCTGTTAATTTTCCGAAAATAATCCTGTCCTCGCCGCGGAGCTTCCTCGCCAGGTTCACACCTGCCGTAAAGCCTGATGCCGTAGATTCAATATATCCCTCAACGCCCGTAATCTGTCCTGCGAAATAAATTCGCGGGTCACATTTCAGGTTATATGTTTCGTCCAACAGGGCAGGTGAATTTATAAAGGTATTGCGGTGCATTACGCCGTAACGCATAAATTCCGCATTTTTAAGGGCAGGTATCATCCCGAACACCCTTTTTTGCTCGCCCCATTTGAGATGGGTCTGAAAACCTACTATATTATACAGAGTACCTTCTTTATTATCCTGTCTCAGCTGTACCACAGCGTAGGGGTCCTTTCCCGTTTTCGGGTCAGGCAGACCCACAGGCTTGAGCGGTCCGAACAAAAGGGTATCGTGACCGCGTTTTGCCATAGTTTCCACCGGCATACAGCCTTCAAAAACCACTTCCCTGTCCACGGATTTAAGCTCTGCACATTCTGCGTTTATCAGGGCTTCATAGAAGGCATCATATTCTTCTTTTGTCATAGGGCAGTTAATATAATCATCCTCGCCCTTGCCGTATCTTGAGGCACGATAGGCACTTGAAAAATCCACACTTTCCGTTGTGACAATAGGTGCCGCCGCATCGTAAAAATACAGATTATCCGTTTTTGTGACCTCGCCTATGCTTTCAAAGAGCTCCCCTGCAGTAAGCGGTCCCGATGCTATTATAACATCCCCTTCCGGGATTTTATCAATTTTCTCGCATCTTATTTCTATATTGGGATGGGCTGAGATTTTCTCCGTAACCAAATCCGAAAACAAAGTCCTGTCTACCGCCAAGGCTCCGCCTGCCGGTACCTGTGTGGCATCGGCACATTCCATAATAAGACTTCCCAGTCTGCGAAGCTCTTCCTTCAGTAGCCCTACAGCGTTTTCAAGTCTGTTACTGCGAAGAGAATTACTGCATACCAGCTCCGCAAAGCCTTCATAGTGATGTGCCGGCGTATAGTTTTGGGGTTTCATCTCGCATAAGGTTACTTCAATTCCTCTTTGGGCAAGCTGCCACGCCGCTTCACAGCCTGCCAACCCGCCGCCAATTACTGTTGTCATTATTTTCCCTCGTATTACTTTTTATTCTTTTGGTTATAACTGCACCCTTCGTCTATACAGATTTTATTTTTTGTAATTCGTCTTGCGATGCTCTTCATAAGAAGCATTTTGCCACATTCGGGACATTTTTCGTTAGTGGGCAAATCCCACGACATAAAATCACATTGGGGGTAGTTCGCACAACCGAAATATTTTGCTCCCTTAGACGATTTTCTTTCAATAACCTCGCCGCCGCATTTGGGGCATTTGACACCGATTCCCACATTTATGGCTTTGGTGTTTTTACATTTGGGAAAACCCGGGCAGGCTAAGAATTTGCCAAACCTGCCTTCGCGGATAACCATATTTTTTCCGCATTTTTCGCAGATAACGTCGCTGATTTCAGGTTCAATCACAACGTGTTCGATATTTTTATCAGCTTCCTTCAGGGTTTGCTCAAAGGGAGCATAGAATTCTTTGATTATCTGTACCCAATCTGCTTCCCCCGCCTCTACCTTATCCAGCTTTTGTTCCATATCGGCTGTAAATCCTGCATCAACTATACTCTTAAAGTGCTTCTCCATCAGCTCGTTGACGGTCTTACCCAGCTCGGTGGGAAGAAGGGATTTCTTTTCCTTTTCCACATAATGCCTTCCGCTGATTGTAGATATAGTAGGTGCATAAGTAGAGGGCCTGCCTATTCCCTGTTCTTCTAAAACCTTAATAAGGGTTGCTTCCGTATATCTTGCAGGCGGTCTCGTGAAATTCTGTTTTTCTTCCAGCTTCTTCTTGGTAAGAGCATCGCCCTTGTGCATATCGGGAAGAAGCTGCTCTTTATCCGCATCATCATTTTCCGTCTTATCCACGTCTTCGGTATAAAGTACCGTAAACCCGTCAAATATCGTCACAGAGCCATAGGCCTTGAATATATACCCTGCCGCTTCAATATCCGCTATGGTGCTTACAATCTCCGCATTCTTCATCTGACTTGCCATAAATCTTTCCCATATCAGCTTATAAAGCTTATACTGGTCACTTGTAAGGGACCCTTTGATTCTGTCGGGGTTGTACTCAATAACCGAAGGTCTGATAGCCTCGTGGGCATCCTGGGCGTTCTTTTTATTGGAATATTCCCGTACCGTCTCAGGCAGATATTCCCTGCCCCAGGTTCTCAGGATATAATCCTTTGCCACCTTCCTTGCTTCCTCGGCAATTCTCGTAGAGTCGGTTCTCATATAGGTAATAAGACCCACAGCACCGCCGCCTTTTATCTCAATACCTTCATAAAGCTGCTGTGCCACCATCATAGTTCTCGACGATGTAAAGCCCAGCTTACGTGCCGCCTCTTGCTGGAGAGTACTTGTTATAAAGGGTGGTGTGGGAGCTTTGCTCTTTTTCGTTTTCTTTATATTATAGATGCTGTAGTCCGCGCTCTTGATTTTCCCAAGAATTTCCCTTGCCTGCTCCTCATTCTCAAGGTCGATTTTCCCTTTTGTATCGCCGTAAAACTTAGCCTTAAAAGCGGTTTTTGACGATTTATGACCGAGAGTCGCCGTAATGGTCCAGTACTCCTTAGGGATGAAGGCTTCGATTTCCTTCTCCCTGTCACATATAATCTTTAGTGCCACCGACTGTACTCTGCCTGCACTTAAGCCTTTTTTGATTTTCCTCCAGAGAAGCGGACTTATGGAATAACCCACAATTCTGTCAAGAACACGTCTTGCCTGCTGAGCATCTATCAAATCATAGTCAAGACTGCGGGGGTTTTTTATAGCCGCCTTGACAGCGTCTTTGGTGATTTCATTAAATACAACCCTCGTCGCCTTTTCCCCGGGTATTTTAAGTGCATCCATCAGATGCCAGGAAATGGCTTCTCCTTCACGGTCAGGGTCGGTTGCCAGATATATTTTATCGTTATCCTTTACGGCTTTTTTCAGCTTTGCTATTAAATCCGATTTCCCGCGTATCGTAAGATATTGCGGTTTGAAATCGTCTTCAAAATCAATACCCATCTTGCTTTTTGGTAAATCTCTGACGTGACCCATTGATGCCTCAACGGAATAATTTTTGCCTAAATATTTTTGTATGGTTTTCGCCTTCGCCGGAGATTCCACAATAACCAGATAGTTCATTTAATTACCACTGCCTTCCTTTATTTTCTCTTTTTCTGCATTACCGCTTCGTAGATAACCAGCGCCGCGGCAACGGAAGCATTTAGTGATTCAGCTTTTCCTAACATAGGAATTTTAACACATTTATCGCAGTTTGTCAATACCTTTTCCGATATTCCGTTTGCCTCGTTCCCGATTACGATAACCTCGGCAGATGCAAATTCTGTTGAATATAAAAGGCTTTCACCGTAGGGAGATGTACCTGTAAGCTCCATACAATTATTTTTAAAATACTCAATCGCCCGGTCTGCGTTTTCTATGATGCTGATGCTGATGTTAAACAGCGACGACATAGTCGACCTTACGGTTTTGGGGTTATATAAATCCGCGCAGCCCGAAAGCACCACTCCTCCACAGCCTGCCGCATCTGCTGTTCTTATTATTGTACCTAAGTTCCCCGGGTCTGACACGCTATCACAAAAAACTATAACAGTATTTTCTGCAGGGAGACGGTCTAAATCCACGTGAGGCATTCTGCAGAGTGCCATAATTCCCTGGGGTGCTACGGTATCGCTTATTTCTTTTATGATTTTATCCGATAAAATCTGCACCGGCAGATTTTCCGGGATTTTATCCGTATCAAAGCTCTCACCTGCGATAATGGTTTTTACATATTCTTTCCCATCGATAACAGGCTTTATCCCTTCCAGCACAAATTCACCGCACTCGTGTCTGTAGGCTTTCTTAGTCTGTAATTTTTTCAGATGCTTGACAAATTCGTTGGAGCTGCTTGTAATCATAGTATATCCTCCTTGCAGGGGTTGATGCCCTTATCAAACCAAAATCGTCCGCCTCATTCTGACGGAATGGTTTTTAAAAAATTCAATTTACGCTGTGTATCAAAAATTAAAAGACCCGATTAACGGGTCCTTATATTTTTAACTTATTTTGTAAGTGCAGCCTTTGCCTTTTCAGCAAGTACCGTAAATGCAGCCGCATCATATACTGCTGTTTCAGCAAGCATTTTTCTGTTCATTGTAATACCGCTGAGCTTCAAACCGTGCATAAATGTAGAATAGTTCATTCCGTTCATTTTGCAAGCAGCGCTGATACGTGTAATCCAGAGACGTCTGAAATCTCTTTTCTTAAGTCTTCTTCCTGTATAAGCATAAACCAAGGATTTCATTACCGCTTCGTTAGCTGTTCTGAAAAGCTTTGACTTACCGCCGCGGTAACCCTTTGCCAGCTTCAATATTTTTTTATGTCTTCTTCTTGTGGTCATACCACCTGTAACTCTAGCCATTTAGTGCGTCCTCCTTCAATCTTATTTGTATGGGATAAGCTTCTTAATTACAGGTGCATTAGCATCAGAAGCATAAACACCTTTTCTTAATCCTCTTTTTCTCTTTGTTGATTTCTTTGTCAAAATATGACGTCTGTTAGCGTGTGCCATCTTAACCTTACCGTTTTTTGTGAGCTTAAATCTTTTAGCTGCACCTCTGTGAGTTTTAATTTTAGGCATGTATATCTCTCCTCTCAAATTATTTACTTATACTTTGGTGAATCCGTCAATTTTTAGGAGCAAGGAACATTATCATGCTTCTGCCTTCCTTCATGGGAGCCTTTTCCACAATGGCAATACCGTCAAAATGAGACGCGAACTGATTGAGCAGGTCAACACCTTTGTCCATATAACTCATTTCTCTGCCGCGGAACCGCATGGAAACCTTTACCTTGTCACCTGATTTGAGAAACTTTGAAGCCTGATTAACCTTTGTGTTTAAATCATTGGTATCAATGGTAGGTGAAACCCTGACTTCCTTTATATTCATTACCTTCTGGTTTTTCTTTGCTTCCTTTTCCTTCTTGGCAAGATTGAATTTATACTTACCATAATCCATAATCTTACATACAGGCGGAACACTTTTGGGAGCAATCTTAACCAAATCAAGATTTTTTGATGCCGCAAGCTCTATTGCCTCATCGGCAGACATAACACCGAGCTGTTCGCCATCCTCACCTATAACTCTGACTTCCTTGTCATTAATTTCCTCATTAATCATTAATTCCTTACTAATTGTCGTACACCTCCAAAATAAACTAACAACAAAAAAAGAACCCGACAAAAGCCGACTTCCTCCATAAACATAAACGCACTGCCCCTCAGGGGACGCTGCGAAAATATTTGCCGTAAATGCTTAAAATCCACGGCGAGAAGTAATCTTCTGCTTGTTGTACTTTAGTATTATACCACACTTTTTTCCTCTTGTCAAGAGATTTTTTAAAAAATTTTATATTTTCAAAAGCAGTCTCCTCCATAATGAAGAAGACTGCTTTTGCGTGCATTTCGGTTTTACGGCTTTATTCTATGTGGAATTTCACTCCGCCTGTCAGCGGGGTTAGTGTATCATCCCACAGCAGTATTTTATAGTAAGCTGCGGCGGAAATATCCTCGGTTATGGTGATTGTATCGGAAATTTCCGTTTCTGCGGAATTAATAACCGCTTCTTTTACGCATATAAGCTTGTCTCCGTTATAAAATGCTCCATAGAGCGTTCCTGCCACCGTACTGCCCGTATTATTCACAACCGTATAGGAAAGATTACCTTCTGCAAGAGAAGAATTTACATATAAGTCCTCGGCAACCATAGTCTCTGCCTTGTTATATGCGTAATCCCACGCTACGGCGTAAATTTCCGAAGGGTCAATATTTTCCGTGGCAAAGGTCAGCGAAACCTCATCGCCTTTTTCCTTGGTGCTGTTATCGGGAAGATCGCTCAGGGTATGGGAATTACCTTCCGTATCGTAGTAAACTATACCCATCGCCATTACAAAATTGTTATCCTTAGCCGTAACCGTAACCGCACTTCTGTCCTCGCTTATGGTAATACCGCAAATCTCTGGTGTGGTTTTATCTACCGTAAAGGGCATCAGAAGCAAGGACGGGCTGTTCTCGCCGTCCGTATGGTTGAGGGCTCCGCTCAGTCCTAAGCTGTAATCCCCTTCTTCCAGGCTGTCGAGCTTCGACAGACCCACCGCCATAGCGCCGTATTTACTTACAAGCTTGTTCGCCGTTCCCGCATTAATGGTTATATCGTTTCCGTAAATCTGAATATCTACCTTTTTAACGGCTCTCATCAGTTGCATATTTATATAAAGCTCATCGCCGTAGCCGTCACCATTGGGTGATATGGCATTGTATCTGCCGTCTATGAGCCCCTTATCGTCCGTTCCTAAAACATAGCTTTTGGTCGTGCTTCCGTTTGGCATCTTTGAATAGAGATATGTTCCCATACCTCCGTTATTTTTGAGATAGCTTCCGCCGTCATCATATAAAGAGGTATCAAAAACGCTTTGCTCAGTCCACGCACCGTAAAAGCCCATAAAGGGTATGTTAAGGGAAGGCACGTCCTCCCCTTCAAGGAAGATAAACCCGTCTGTATAAAATCCGTTTGTGAAGGTTTTTAGATTATTTTCGCAGAAATCCTCGTCAAGAGTAACAGTAAAGGTAATATCCATCGAGGTTCCCTCTCTTACGATAACAGAATCGGGTAAGGTGGTCGAAATAACCGGTATTTCTACGGGGTATTCGCTGAGCTTTCCGTTTTCCGCCTTATCGGTAGAAACCGCTATGGAGGGAGTATATACCGCCGTCTCGGTTCCCTCGTTTACTATGGTAAAGCTAAGGTCGATAACATTACTCAGCTTATCGCCAAGATTAATTTTCGTTGTGCCGCCTTCGCCCTTTAAATAGGCCTTTGTCTCAACCGCATTTTTCACGTTTACTACGCCGGCGCCCTGCCTTCTCGGCGAATAGGGAACGCCGCTATAACTCATAACCGTCGCCGTTGACATAAGAAGGCTCTCCATCAAATCGACCTTTTCACTATCGTCAAAGCTCAGACCGTCCTCAGCCGCAAGCCCATCAAGATGCTGACTCATAAGGGCAAGAACGCCCGCCATAAAGGGCGAAGCCATAGACGTACCGCTCCCCAGAGCATAGCCGCCGCTTTTTACCGAGGATTTAATACTGCTTCCTACAGCGGTTATTTCGGGCAGAAGCTCTAAGCTTTCCCCTACACCCCAGCTTGAATAGTCGGCAGGAGAAGCAAGCTTATCTGCCGCCGCTATGGTAAACACCTCACTTACGGTTGCAGGTACACCTGCCGAGCCGTAATCTATCTGCTGTGGCAGAACCGTCATTTTCGAGGTCTTTGCAGTAGCCGCCGTTGTATAACCTCTGGCGGAATTTCCTGCCGCCGTACATACGGCAATGCCCAGCTCTCTCGCCTGCGCAAGTGCCTGATTAAATACGGTCTCCACATCCTTTGAAGCGTAGGTTATACCAAAGCTCATATTAATTGCAGTTGCCCCCAGGGTCACTGCATCATCTATTGCCTTCAGCGCCGCATCAAACTGAAGCATATCGCTGCTTGTTGCTATCTTCATCAGCAAAAGCTGTGCCTGCGGAGCTACGCCGCAAAGAGGCTCTGTGCTGCTTTGACTGCTGTTATTTCCTGCGGCAATACCTGCCACACAGGTTCCGTGATTTCCTGCTCCGCTTACGTCATAGTCGCCGTACACATAATCGTAGGCATAGGGTATCTTTGCGGATTTATACGCCGAATCCGCAGCTGTCGCCTGCAGGCTTCCGCCTGTAACAAGCTCTGACAGATGTTCTGCTGTTAAAGCGGGGTTTGAAGGCTCTACGCCGAAAAATTCGTGATTTACATTAAATTCGTTATCTATAACGGCAATTATTTCGCCCTCGCCGTCATAGCCCGTATTATTCTCGTCCTGCACATAGGTAACGCCGCTCATATCGGTTGCATCTTCAATAAAAAGCTCAGGCGCGGGAACCGGGTCGAAAACATATACATTTTTAACTCCCGGCAAGCTTAAAATATCTTCATAATCCGCCGCATCCGCTTCTACAGAAAATCCGTTGAACACCTCGTCGTACACAAAGCCCGGTTCAATCCCGCCCGACATAAGGCACAGCTCCGCCATAGCGGCTTCAATACTTTCGGTCTCATCCACCGAATACAGCATCGCCCCGCCCCCGGGTGCCTCCTCCATTTCCACCACAAAGGTATGTCTGCCCTCTTCAAGCTCCATGGTTAAAGAAAATTCATGTACAGTCTCTGCAAATGAATTTAACGACAACATCATCATTATTAAAAATAAACTGATTTTTCTCATAAAATCCACATCCGTTTCAAACAAAGACGACAAAATAAATTTCGCCGTCTTTAAATAATTTACATATACTTTTTTACTACCTTGCCGATTTCCTCGTCCGTAAGCTCAGGCAACTCCACATTATCATATACGTTAAATGTTTCTGTATGATACACGCTTGCTCCCGATGCTATTTTCGTGAGAGCTCCGAGAGATTCCATTTCAAGCATATACTTATTGGTGAAGGTCTCAAAGGACATACCGCCGTCAGGATATTCCGCACCCATAACATGTGCAAATTTCTTAACCAGGAGCGCACCCTTCAGGAAATAGAAGGCACAGCCCTTTTCGCCGTTTAAGCCATATTTGAATTTGTTTTCGTTGGTGGGGTCCTGGCGTAAAACTATGTAATCCCTTCCCCAGGTAACACGAGGGTCGCTCATATCCGTATAGGGCCAGAGTGCCATAACTCTGTTTCCGAGAAGTCCCGTATCGCGGTCAGGCTGAGGTACTACCTCAACGCCGCCCGGTGCCAGTACGGACATAGCCCAGGGTGCAAGCTCAACAGTCCATGCTCCGATATTTGTAACCTTGTGCTGAACCGTAACTGTTCCGTCCTCGTCCATGGTTACGGTCATCTCCAGAGCGAGATTGTTGAATTCCTGCGGTTTCTGACGAAGGATTACACCATTTTCAAGCAGGGTATAATCTACGGGATGAATTTCGGGATAGTAGCTGTATGGGTCAGCTTCGGGACTTACCCAAAGACGGTGACCGCCGAAAATACGCCATTCATCACCTTCAAAGGGGCTGTTTTCCAGCTTATTTACCATATTCCCTTCTTTATCCTCGAAAAACATATTATGCTTACCGTTTACCGCAAGTCTTATAATATGAGGGCCAATATCCACCGTGGCAAAAAGCTCTGTCGCTCCGTTAGAAATTCTGATACAGTTACCCCAGGGCTCCAGGGCTGTTTTCTCTACTGTTACTGCCATAATAATCTCCAATCTGCCGTCCTGCACGGCGTGTTATTTCGCACCTTCCCACCGCAGGTAATTTATAGGAAGGTTAGTCTGGCATCCCGGACAGGAATCGAACCCGTATCGGCAGAACCGGAATCTGCCATCTTATCCATTAGACCACCGGGACATAAAAAACCCTATCACCTCTATTATACCACAAGGTGACAGGGTTGTAAAGAGTTTTTTTAAATTTTTATCTGCCTAAAATCATATCCATTGCAACAGATGTGGAATGGAGTATAATATCGGGGTAATCCTTTGACGTGGGGAACATCTCGCCTGTTACCCAACCGTCATAGCCTGCCTTTGCAAAGGCTTCCATAACAGCGGGATAATTAACATCACCTTCAAGCATATCCACAAAATCTTTCGTAGATACTTTGAAATCTTTGAAATGCACTTTTCTGATACGTTTTCCCAAAATCTTTATCCATTGCTGGGGGAACCCGTTGATAAGCACGTTACCTACATCAAAATATGCACCAACGCAGTCACTGCCTACCTTGTCGATAAACTCAGCCATTTCCATGGGAGAAAGGAGAAATTTGTTCCATACATTCTCAACACCGATGGAAACGCCGCATTTTTCGGCAAAGGGAGCAAGCTCCTTTAAAGTCTTAAGAGCAAGCTCGTAAGCATCATCATATTCTACCTCCTCGGTTACAGTACCGGGTACAACAAGGATGGTATCACAGCCCAGCCAGGAAGCAAGCTCAAGCTGTCTTTCAGTATAGTATTTAGCGGTTTTTCTGTCTTCCTCGCTTGGAGAAACATAGCTCTTTCCCCAATACAGACCCGTACAGATGCTGTAAAGCTCAATACCCGCCTTATCAGCCGCCGCTTTGATTTTCATAGCTTCCTCTTTAGTGGTTTCGGGAGTAAGCTCACCTTCCGCTTCAAGAGCAAGCTCCACGCCGTCAAAACCCATTTTCTTTGCTTTCACAAAGCATTCTTCAAGGGGCGTTCCCGCAGGAAAAGCCCATGCACTTATACCTTTTTTCATATTTTAAATCCTCCCTTTGATTTCTTACCCTTAATATAGAAACAGTGAACAATTTATATGCCAAGCTTTTTAGCTGAATTTTGCACATCCGTTTTCATTTTGTCGATATGCAAACTCCGTTTGCTCGATATTTTTACCTCGTAAAATCGATATGTTTTCGCTTCGCTCAAACTCGATATGATATGAATTCTCGCCCGTAAGGGCATATCGAGAATTCTGCAAGAATTCATATCGACGATTTCAAGCTTTGCTTGAAGCTATTATAGAATCAGTGAACGATTTAGATGACATTCCTTTGGTGAAGTTTTGAGCT
Organism: Clostridia bacterium; assembly: GCA_045534775.1. Taxonomy (GTDB): domain Bacteria; phylum Bacillota; class Clostridia; order RUG12999; family RUG12999; genus JAZOTK01. Next base: position 19,442 of record JAZSKI010000016.1, read on the forward strand.
GAGGCTCAAAGTGAAGTTGCTTATGCAGTGAAGTTTTTGGCTACGCAAAAGTGAAGTTAAGTTTGCCACTTCGCCGCAAGGCGAAACTTCACTTACTTTAGTAAACTTCACTATCTTTAGATAACTTCACTTGCCCGCAAGGGCAAACTTAGTTAATGATTTCATTTTTAATGAAATCATTATACCACAGTTCTTAAATTTTGTCAATAAATTTTTACAAAAAAGTTTTTGCCCCATGCCCCGAAGGGACATATCGAGTGCGAAGCAACATATTATCGCCGCACGCACCTTATGCCCCCTTGCCCATAGGGGTAAGCTTAGTTGGAATTTCTGCGGAATTTCACTATCTCCCCGTCTTTTTTTACAAATATTGCTTCAAGGTTCATTTCTTCAATCAGCTTTCCGCCTTTTTCGCTTCCCATAACAAACACCGCCGTAGAAACGGCATCGCCCGAAAGACCGTCTTCGCATATTACCGTAACCGATGCCAGGTCGCTTTCCGCGGGTTTGCCGTTAAAGGGTGATATTATATGATGGTATTTCACGCCTTCATATTCAAAATACCGCTGATAGGCTCCCGAGGTCACAACCGACATATCACGCACCTCCTCGTGGGTGATTACCTTAGAAATGTCAAAGGGGTCGCAGATGCCGACTCTCCATCCTTCCTTTCTGTTTTTTTCGTTTATAGTGCAGACATTGCCGCCCATATTTATAATTCCGCGTTTTATTCCTTTCTCCATCAGAAGCTCTTTCACTCTGTCGCCGCCGTAGCCTTTGGCTATACCGCCTAAATCTATCTTCACATCATCGGTTTTGACCACGCCATCTGCTGTCAGAACAAGTTTTTTATAACCGATTTTCGCCGCCGCGGCTTTTATTTCCGCATCTGACGGCGGATATGTACGATTTTTAACATCCCACAGCTCTACGGACGGATAAACGGTAATATCAAAGGCTCCGCCGCTTTTTTCGCTTATTTCAAATGCCCTTTCAAGAATTTTCCTGTATTCATCACTTATTGCAACCGGTTCCCCTACGGGAGCGGAATTTATCTTTTCCGTAGTGCTTTTCTTCCTGTAAAGGCTAAGCTCGTTTTCCAGCTCCAAAAGCAGACTCTCCGCCGCCTTTGCCGCCTTGTCGCTTCCTCTGCCGTACAATTTCAAATTCACAAAGGTATCAAAGGCATAGAAGGTATAGCTGTGGGGCTTTGTCAGCGTAAAATACGCCGCACCTGCAACCACCGCCGCCGCAAATAAAAATATTGAAATTCCTTTTATATGTTTAGTTATGAAATTCATCTGCCAACCACCGTTTAAAAATATTTTCAATTTCCTCAACCGTCAGAGCGCGGGTAAGCTTTTCTTTTACTCTCGCCGCACCTCTGTAGCCCTTTACATATTGGGTAAGATGAGCACGGGCTTCTTTGATTCCGCGATTTTCTCCCTTATAAGCGACAAGCTGTTTTGTGTGATATACCGCCATTTCGGTCACGTCCTCTATGGTGGGTAGTGTCCTTATCTCGCCTGTCTTTTCCCACTCAGCACATTGACGAACCAACCAGGGATTTCCCATAATTCCTCTCGCCAGCATTACACCGTCACAGCCCGTTTCCTCTCTCATACGGACATAATCCTGAGGCGTAAAAACGTCGCCGTTACCGATAACGGGAACTGCTACGGCTTTTTTAACCTGCCCGATTACGTTCCAATCCGCCGTTCCGCTGTAATATTGGTCACGGGTTCTGCCATGGACGGCTATTGCCGCAACTCCTGCTTTTTCAAGTATCTTTGCCACAGATACAGCATTTATGCTGTCTTTATCCCAGCCTATGCGGATTTTCGCCGTAACCGGCAGTTTAACAGCAGATACAACCTTTGATGCAACATCACCAAGGCGTTTTACGTCCCGAAGCAGCCCGCTGCCGTCACCGTTCCCTGCTACCTTAGGTACGGGACAACCCATATTTATGTCTATAAACGCCGCATTTGACGTTTTCTCCACTATCCTCGCCGCCTCCGCCATATATTCGGGGTCACTACCGAATATCTGCACCGCCGCCGGCTGTTCTTCGGGTAAAATCCTCATAAGCTCCGCCGTTTTCCTGTCACCGTAGCAAAGAGCCTTGGCACTGACCATCTCCGTATATAAAACCGCCGCTCCCATCTCCTTTAATATAAGACGGTAAGGCAAGTCGGTAATCCCTGCCAAGGGTGCAATAAATATATTATTTTCAGGTTCAATATTCCCTATTTTCATAGGATACCTCCAATAATGTAAATTGATGAAGCTGTTTACGCAGTGAAGTTAAGACCAAAAAATTTTGTTTTCTCCGGAGGCTTCCCCTTGGGGGGGAAGCTGTCACGGCAACACCGTGACTGATGAGGGGTAAAAAAATTTTTAGACTGTGCAGCCTGAATTCTATTTTTCCAC
>JAZSKI010000014.1:0-6261 GCA_045534775.1 Clostridia bacterium
CCGCTTGGCCTCCGACTTATATAATGCAATTTTTTATTATATAAAATGACACCCCATTCGGGGTGTCATCATTAATTTTCATATACAGGGTCACTTGTCAGGTTTATACCTAACTTTTTAAATGTTATTTCATCTACCTGCGACAAAATCACAGTTGAATGTGCTTCTGAGCCTCTAAGCTGCTCCAGTCCTTCAAGGGCTTTCTTTGCTACTGCATCATTAGCCGCACAGATTGACAGCGCTATCAAGGTCTCGTCTGTATGCAATCTTGGATTTTTACTGCCAAAATGCTTGGTTTTAAGCTTTCTCAGCGGGTCTAAAACTTCAGGCGAAATCAAATGTATTTCATCATCTATACCCGTGGCTGATTTCAAAGCATTAAGAAGAGCTGCACTTGTAGCTCCAAGCAGAGACGTGGTTTTTCCTGTTACAATTCTACCGTCAGACAACTGGATTGCACAGGCGATATTCCCCGATTTCTCGGCATAATCCTTAGCAACGGGTACTACCTCACGTTCTTCGGGCGTAATCTCCGCCTGTTTCATAATAAGCTCCATTTTATATACGGCTTCATCGTCACATTTTCCGTTGGTTTTATCTTTTAAAACCTGATAATACCGTCTGATAATTTCATCCTTCGATGCTTTGCGTACTACTTCATCATCAATTATGCAATTACCTGCCATGTTAACTCCCATATCAGTAGGAGATTTGTAGGGACTTTCACCTAAAATTTTTTTAAACATAGCATTGAGCACCGGGAACACTTCAATATCTCTGTTATAGTTAACCGTAGTTTTATTATAAGCATCCAAGTGGAAGGGATCTATCATATTTACATCATTTAAATCTACAGTTGCGGCTTCATAAGCCAGATTTACGTGATGCTTCAGCGACAGATTCCACACGGGGAATGTTTCAAACTTTGCATAACCCGCCTTTATTCCCCTTTTGTTCTCATGATAAAGCTGAGAAAGGCAGGTAGCCATTTTGCCGCTACCGGGACCCGGTGCCGTTACCACTACAATGGGTCTTTTGGTTTCAATATAATCGTTTTTACCGAACCCTTCTTCACTCACAATAAATTCCACATTGGAAGGATAGCCTTCGATAGGATAGTGAAGATATACCGATATACCCATATTTTCAAGACGTTTTTTAAGTATATCTGCCGCTGTTTGTCCGCTGTATTGGGTAATAACTACGCTTCCTACCAAAATACCTTTGTTTTTAAAGGCTTCGATAAGTCTGATGGTATCCATGTCATAGGTAATATTATAATCACTTCTTACCTTGTTTTTGACAATATCCACAGCACTTATGGCGATGACTATCTCCAGCTTGTCCGCCAGATGCATAAGCATTTTCATCTTGCTGTCAGGCAAAAAACCAGGTAATACACGTGATGCGTGGTAGTCATCAAACAGCTTGCCGCCCATTTCCAGATACAGCTTGTCGCCGAATTTCAGAACTCTCTCTCCGATATACCGCGACTGCATTTCTATATATTTTTGTGGGTCTAAATCCATGACTCTCTCGTTAGTGGTTACCATTTCTGACGTTTTTACTACGCTTTCGGTTAACTATATTTTAAATACACCAAGAACATCCAATACTGATGATACCATTATAAGTATTATACATATTGGTGCAATATATTTAATTACTACACTAAAGAGCTTTTTGTTTCTGAACTCAGAGGAAATCTCAACTTCCTCAATAAGGGTTTTCGGTTTTATTACATAGCCTATAAAGATACAGGTTAAAAATGCAACTATAGGCATAAGTACGCTGTTACTCAGGAAATCGAATAAATCAAGGAACTGCATACCCATAATCTTAACTTCTTTCCATACACTGTAGCCTAAAGAAGAAGGCAGTCCAAGGAGAACGGATATAACAAATACCGCTAAACACGCTGATTTTCTGCCCATTTTAAATTTGTCACAGAAAATCGAAACTACAGTTTCCATAAGGGAAATAGATGAAGTTAGTGCCGCAAACAGCACAAGAATGAAGAACGTACTTCCTATAAAAGCGCCGCCTGCCATACTTTTAAACACCTTAGGTAAGGTTTCAAACATCAGGCTCGGGCCTTTTCCAAGAGCTTCGGGCGTTCCGCCGGAAAATACAAATACCGCCGGTATTATCATAAGTCCTGCCAAAAAGGCTATTCCGGTATCAAAAATCTCAATTTGTCTGACAGAAGCTTCCAGATTAACATCTTTTTTCATATATGAGCCGTAGGTTATCATAATACCCATAGCAAGTGACATTGAGTAAAAAAGCTGGCTCATTGCCGCAAGCACCGTTGTAACTGAAAATTTACTGAAATCAGGCAATATGTAATATTTCACACCTTCTATTGCACCGGGCATAAACAAAGCATATACAGCAATTAAAATCGACAGCACTACTAATATCGGCATCATAACCTTACTAACTTTTTCTACGCCTTTTTCTACACCAAACAGTACTATTACAGCTGTTATTGCTATAAACAGGAAAAACCAACCTGCAGGCTCGACTATTGCCGAAATAAAATTACCAAAGAACGCATCTTCTGCAGAAGCCGCTGCACCGCCGCTTATGAAAGTCACAAGATATTTCATAACCCATCCGCCGATTACGGAATAATAGGGTAATATTATTGCAGGAACCAATGCGGCAAGATAGCCTATAAAAGTGTATTTTTTATTAAGTGCCTTAAACGCACTTATTGCACTTAATCCCGTTTTTCTGCCTAAAGCAATTTCACCTGCCATTAAAGCAAAGCCAAAGGTAACCGCAAGTATAATATAAACAAGCAGAAATATACCTCCGCCGTATTTCGCCGCCAGATAGGGAAATCTCCATATATTTCCAAGTCCTACAGCAGAGCCTGCCGCCGCAAGGACAAATCCGATTTTACCTGTAAATGCGCCTCTTTTTTCCTGTGTCACAAAAACGCCTCCTTTGTTTACAAATAACTAAAAACTAATCCCGACTGCTTCGCAATCGGGATTATGGTCGGGGTTGAGGGATTCGAACCCGCGGCCTCATGGTCCCAAACCATGCGCGCTACCAAACTGCGCCAAACCCCGATATAATGTTGTGCCAACCAACACAACACTATTAATTATACACTAATTTCTTATTTTTGTCAAGATAATATTAAAGAATATTATCAAACCTCGCCTTTAATCAGCTTTAAAACATAATCTTCGTTTCCTGCAATATAATCAAGCCATTCATCACCTAATTTTGTTTTAATGTAATGCTCTGCCACATCCAAAAGCGAACATCTTGTTGATGTATTATGGGCATCTGAACCGATTATATGAAGTCGGCGGTCTTTTATCATCTCTGATACAATGAGATTTATTTTAGGTTTTATAAATGCCTTTGAATTTATTTGATTGCAAAATCCCATATTAATCATTTCGGTATGCATATTGTCCGGCACCCTGCCGATATATCTTTCGACATGAGCCATAATAATAAAATAACCCTGTTTTTCAATATAACGGAGAACCTCAAAATGCTCATTTTTCCACTTTAAATGAGGCATTTCGAGCAAAATAACCTTGCTGTTTCCGATACAAAGCTTAGAAATATCCATGTTTTTCAAAGCCTTATCAACCGTCACCTCAAAGCCTAAGATAATTTCAGGTAGCTCAAATCCAATACTTTTGGCATAAACCACAAGGCTTTCAAAAGCAGCCTTTCTCTTCTCAAGAGCAGCATCTATATCCATTCTTCCGGGATAAAAATGAGGTGATGCAACAATAGTATTAACCTCTTGTATTTTATTCAGCTTTATCATAGATATAGCTGTTTCAACACTATCTGCGCCGTCATCTAAGCACGGCAGTATATGCGAATGAAAATCTACCATTTAATCACCCCAATCGGATTTAAAGTTACTCACCTCTTTAATCCTTTTTATTTTTCTTATCCGAATCCGTTTTTTTAGAATGTTCTTTTGTATTTTCTTTTTTTGTATTTTCTTTTTTCGAGCTGTTACTACTGTTGGTATAATATCCGCCGTATCTTTTCTTATAACCGTACTTATAACCGTACTTATAGCCATAGCTATAGCCGCTACCGATATTATGAACACGTACGTCGTTAAGGATTGTACCAATAATCTTTGCACCTGATTTTTTAAGACTTGTAATAGTATCTATAATTGCTCTGAGCATTGCGTACTGCTGTTTGATTACCATCACTACGCCATCAGCCTGTTTTACAATAACCGACGTATCTGAAATTATATGAGCCGGTGCAGTATCTATAATGATATAGTCATACTCCGAAGCATTAAGCTCTGAGAAGAGGATTTTAAGTCTTATTGATGACAGTAGTCTCGAAGAATCGTTAACACCTTTTACGCAAGCAAGAAGGTCAAAGCCGTATCCCGAACCAACTATCTGGCTTTCAAGACTCTCGCCTCCGAGAACACCTGCAATACCTCTTTTTCCAGACATATCTATGTTCAATTTCTTTGCAATACTTGGCTTTTTCAGGTCCATATCAATGAGAAGAACCTTATGACCCATATTGGACATAACCGTTGCAAAGTTAATAGCTGTAGTGCTTTTACCTTCACCTGCCACGGCACTGGTTACCATAATCTTATAAGGATGCTTGTCTTCTACATTATTCTTAAGCACAGCACCTGCCATAAAATAGGATTCAATAAATTCCATATTGGCTTTGCCTGTATAAAGCAAGCTCTTTTCAACCTCGGTTCTAACATTTACATGAGGAATTTCGCCAAAAACAGAAAAACCTAATTTATACTCAATGTCTGATGCGTTCTTAATCTTCATAGTCAGGAAATTAACCAGTATTATAAAGAATATTGCCAGCAGCATACCTATCAGGGCGGCAGTAATTATATACTGCACCGTTGCAGGAGAGCTTGGGTTTGTAGGCAGAGTTGCAAAGTCAAGGATATTAACGCTACCTTTTTCAACCGTTTCAAGCATAATAGCCGGTGCACATTCCATAGTCGCATTCGCAATACTTTTAGCCATATACGGGTCTACGTGCTCAGCTTCAATATAAACAACCTGTGTTTCCTCTGCCGTAGTAATTGTCACAGCAGATTTAATGGTTTTATAGCTGTCGTTTACGCCTAAAGTTCTTACAACATACTCATAAATTTTGTTACTTGCCAAAACCTCTTCGTATGTAGTCATAAGAAGTCTTGTCTGGCTGTCGCTGTTGTTAGTTATTACAAGCTCACCGTTTACCATTGCCTTTGAGTTAACAACCATCGAAGCTGAAGCTGTATATTTCGGTTCATAAGTAATGTTACTGAAGAAGTAACCTAAAACAGCAAAAAATAATGTTACAACTACAATTATCCATTTCCAATGCAAAATCCAAAACAAAACATCCGAAAAATCCATTGTGAAAAAGACACTATTTCTCTTTTCATTTTCCACCAAAAGCATCTCCTCTGCCTAAAAATCATAAATAAATCAATCTACATATTCATAGGTAATCCTTGCCGAACGGTCCTCCGAAAACAGTACTCTGATGGTAAAAAGACTGTTAACCCATCTGCTTTCTATTGCAATTTCGCCATTTTCGTATGCCTCATTATATTTTTTAATCAATTTATCAGTATTGCCTGTACCTTCGCCAACGCTTGTATTATTAATTGAATACCCTTCTTTTTTATAGACTTCCGTTGTGCATTCGCCGTATTTCAAAGTCAACGCTCTCATTACATTCAGATAATCATCGTATGTATTAAGTTCGGTATTCTGAATCAAATAATAAATGAAACTATTAGTCTGCTCTGAAGTACCTGAAAAACCGTATTGGAATATTGATTCTTTCATCCATTCATCAAGGGCATTATCCCCTTCTGTTTTCGGATAATAATCAACATAGTTCAGGGTTTGTCCCCATACCTGTCTTTTTTCTTGTTGCATCAACGCTTCCTGAGTTATACCGGGCGAAACAAATGGGGCTAAAAACAAATCATCATACCTTCCGCCTTTAATATCAGCTGAATTTATAAAGTCTACAGTATTATAGTACAGCTCTGCTTTCGGAACATTTGGATAAAAAACTTTACCAACCGAACAACCCGACATAAGCATAACGCACGCCAATACTATGCACAGACGGCTTTTTTTCATATTATCAACAATCCTTCCGTAAAGGTATATACCTAATAATTGAAGCACATATATTAAAATTTAATGCACCAACGTGTATTATAACATATTTCTACTAAAAATGCAAGCCTTTTTTTTAAAT
>JAZSKI010000011.1:0-3016 GCA_045534775.1 Clostridia bacterium
TAAGACCGCTTGGCCTCCGACTTGGGGTGAGGTTAAAAAGCCCGAAACAATCAACTACAGAACCCTGAAACCCGAGCGTGACGGTCTTTTCTGCGAAAAAATCTTCGGTCCAACCAAAGACTGGGAATGTCATTGCGGAAAATACAAAAGAATAAGATATAAAGGTCTCGTCTGCGACCGTTGCGGCGTTGAGGTTACAAAATCAAAGGTTCGCCGTGAGCGTATGGGTCACATTGAGCTTGCGGCTCCCGTATCTCATATCTGGTATTTCAAAGGCATCCCCAGCAGAATGGGTCTCATCCTCAATATGACACCCCGTCAGCTTGAAAAGGTACTGTACTTTGCCGCTTACGTGGTTATCGACCCCGGTAAGACAGGTATGCAGAAAAAGGATATACTGACAGAAAAGGAATACCGTGAATGTCTTGAAAAATACGGTTCCGAGAACTTCAAAGCAGGTATAGGTGCAGAAGCAATAAAAATATTGCTGCAGGAAATCGACCTGGACGTAATGTCTGCTGAACTCCAGGAGGAGCTTGAAACAGCTCAGGGTCAGAAAAGAGCAAAAATCGTAAAAATCCTTGAGGTTGTTGAAGCCTTCAGACAGTCAGGCAACAGACCCGAATGGATGATACTTGATGCAGTCCCGGTAATTCCTCCGGAAATCAGACCTATGGTACAGCTTGACGGCGGCAGATTTGCATCCTCAGACCTCAACGACTTATACAGACGTGTTATCAACAGAAACAACCGTCTTAAAAGACTCCTTGAGCTTGGTGCGCCCGATATTATCGTGCGTAACGAAAAAAGAATGCTCCAGGAATCTGTTGATGCTCTCATAGATAACGGCAGACGCGGCAAACCCGTAACAGGTCCCGGTAACAGACCTCTTAAATCCCTTTCGGATATGCTTAAAGGTAAACAGGGTCGTTTCAGACAGAACCTGCTTGGTAAACGTGTTGACTATTCGGGACGTTCGGTTATCGTCGTAGGACCCGAACTGAAAATCTATCAGTGCGGCTTGCCAAAGGAAATGGCACTTGAACTGTTCAAACCCTTCGTAATGAAGAAGCTGGTACACGACGGCGGTGCTCATAACATTAAAAACGCAAAGAAAAAGGTAGAACGTGCAGATGAAACCGTATGGGATGTTTTGGAAGAAATCATCAAAGAACATCCTGTACTTCTGAACCGTGCGCCTACACTTCACAGACTGGGTATTCAGGCATTCGAGCCTGTATTGGTTGAAGGTCGCGCTATAAGGCTTCATCCCCTTGTATGTACAGCCTTTAATGCCGACTTTGACGGTGACCAGATGGCTGTTCACGTGCCCCTTTCTCCGGAAGCACAGGCAGAGGCAAGATTCCTCATTCTTTCAGCCAATAACCTCTTAAAGCCTCAGGATGGTAAACCGGTTGCCGTTCCTACGCAGGATATGGTACTCGGAAGCTACTATCTGACGGTTGCCAAAGGCGAAACTCCCATAAACGGCAACCCGGCGGAATACAAGAAATTTGCTGATGCCGAAGCGGCTGTAAAGGCCTATGACAAAGGCAAAATAAAGGAATATGAAGGTATAATTGTGAAAAAAGGCGAGGGCATTGAAGGCAGAAGCCTTGAGAATGGTTCCGTTGTAACCACCTACCGCCATGTTACAGCACCTTCCTTCACTAACGTAGACGAGGCGCTTATGTCTTACGGAACGGGTAACATTACCCTCCATCAGCCTGTTAAAGTAAGAATTTATAAGAAGGTTGATGAGACAGGTAAGGTTATTTCCGAGGATATAACAGAATCCTCCAAGCTTATAAATGAAAAAAACATTGAATCACGCATTATCAAAACAACCGTAGGTAAGATTATATTCAACCAGAGTATACCTCAGACTATGGGTATGGTTGACAGACAAGATGATGAAACCAAGTTCAACCTTGAATTCTCCAAGGCGGCTACTAAAAAAGAGCTGGGTAAAATCATTGATGCCTGCATCCGTACACGCGGCATAACCGAAACGGCTGTCGTTCTTGATAAAATCAAAGCACAGGGCTTTAAATATTCCACCAAAGGTGCTATTACCGTTGGTGTATCCGATATGGAAATTCCTCCCGTAAAACCGCAGATGCTGGCAGATGCAGAGGAACAAATTGATAAGATTACAAAGAAATATAAACGTGGTCTTATGACTGATGACGAAAGATACAACAACGTAATCGAAACCTGGAAGGATACCATTGATGACATCACAAGTGCATTGATGAAAAATATGGATGAATTCAATCCTATCAGTATGATGGCAACCTCAGGTGCCCGTGGTAACACAGGTCAGATAAGACAGCTGGCAGGTATCCGTGGTCTTATGGCGGATACAACAGGTAAATCAATCGAGATACCTATTAAGGCTTCCTTCCGTGAAGGTCTTGATGTGCTTGAATTCTTTATCTCATCTCACGGTGCGAGAAAAGGTCTTGCCGATACGGCACTTCGTACTGCCGACTCCGGTTATCTCACAAGACGTCTTGTTGATGTCAGTCAGGAGGTTATTATCCGCGAGGAAGACTGTGGTACAAGTCACGGCGTTGTTCTCAGTGCGATTAAAAATGAACAGCGTAAAGGCTCTACAAGCGATACAACCATTGAACCTCTCAGTGACCGTATCAAAGGCAGAAACCCTGTTCGCGACATTATACATCCCGAAACAGGCGAAATCCTTGCTAAGACTAATGAGCTTATCAGTGATGAAGCGGCAAAGGCTATAGAAAAAGCAGGAATTGAAGAGGTTGAGGTGCGTTCCGTAATCACCTGCCGCTCCGAAATAGGCGTATGTGCGAAATGCTACGGCGCAAACCTTGCCAGCGGAAACGCTGTTAATATCGGTGAAGCAGTTGGTATCATCGCGGCACAGTCCATCGGTGAACCGGGTACACAGCTGACCATGCGTACGTTCCACATCTGTGGTGCGGCATCTCGTGCGGCTGCTGAATTCCGCATCCAGGTGAAAAACAAACGTAGCATCAAC
>JAZSKI010000017.1:0-52105 GCA_045534775.1 Clostridia bacterium
CGTAGGTGCGCTCGGCTCTTCAGGTGTATTCTGCATTTCCTCAGGAGGCTGATTTATAGGAGCGGGTGCCGCATTATCGTCTCTGAAATCCTTAAGTCGGAGGCCAAGCGGTCTTAGGAAGACCAACTGGGGCTATCAACTCCTTGGCTCACAGAACGACATGGCTACGATCCGACTTGCTCGGAGTCGTAGGTGCGCTCGGCTCTTCAGGTGTATTCTGCATTTCCTCAGGAGGCTGATTTATAGGAGCGGGTGCCGCATTATCGTCTCTGAAATCCTTATCCTGCCCTACAACTATAACGTCTCTTACCCAAGTGTTGCTGTCAACTCTTAATAATACAAAGGAGCCTTCGTCACTATAAGGTGAATTGCCTATGGTTCTGTCAATCTCTATATCAGATACGTCGCCTACAACTATTCTCGGGTTTGCATAATTTGCTTCATCATAGACATATACATTTGCCGAAGAATTCAATGAATATGTACCGGCACTTTCATATCTGTCATCAAAGGCGATAGAATAGCTCTTGTTGGTTCTGCCCCTTACAATTCCGTATACAAAGGTAATATGGTCAGCGTTGCCGCCCGGCGCATAGATTACAATGTTATTTCCGTTTCTATAAGGGTTGATTACGGCATTGCCGCTTATCATTTCACCCGGACGGAATATTAAGGCTATCTTCTTTGCGTGACCTTTATTGTTTTTAGAAACCGATATAACGTCGCCTATTTTTATGTTTGTGCCAACACCAAGACCCGTCACATCACTTATTGTAACATCCATAGCATTGAAGGTTACGGCTGTTTTTGAACCGTCTGAATAAACAGTAAGCTTTGTCAGCACATCGCCGCCGCTGTAAACCTGTTCGATACCGTTTACAATCATAACGCTTTCGGTATAGTTAACCTCACCTGTCATATTGTATCCCATAATTGCTACGGCGTTTCCTGTTTCTGTCTCCGTAAAGGCTTTGCCGGTATATTTTGCATTATGCACAAGCATATTACCCGTGCCTACCGAAATGTCGGATTTGCTTGCCGTATAAAGCTGAGCTGCAGGAACTCCTATATCAAACACTATCGTATTATTCTGAGTAAACACACCGCTTGAGAGATATTCAGAATAAGCATTGTACGTACTGTTAGTGAAGCTTCTGTAAGCATAGTCGCCGTCAGTAACATTACTGTTTGCAAGGTCAAAGTTAATTTTGTTTATATATCCCGAATTATTCAGGCTGTAAGATACCATTGTATAAACAGGAACAACATTTCCGTTTACAGTACCCGCCCAATCAGCAGGCTTGTAGCTGTTCCAGTCATTTACAATATTACTTGCCCTTACGCCGCTTGTAGTACAGTTAACAGATACCTTGTCGGCAAACTCAAAGTCCTTCCAAACTCCGTCAGCCGTAAGAATATTAGCTTTAAGCGTTGTTGAGATTACGCCTTCAACACCCATATTGAGCATAAAACCAAATTTGAAATTGGTTGCCATGCCTGTTCTGTCGGCATAGACTATCTTGCCTAAACGGTTAATATAAAATACTCCTTCGTAGCCTAATTTTATATCGCTGTCAGCCACAAGATATTCATATTCAACATCATCAATTTTAACTATGTTTTCATCATTATTGTAGCCTGTAACAACACCGTCAATAACCGAATTGCTCACTATATAAACTGTACCGTTAACAAGCTCTTTTTTACTGTTGCAATTACCGCAAATGCTTAAAACATCGCCTTCGCGAATATCATCAAAGTCTACCTCTTCATTGTTTTTAATAATCTTAAAGGAGTACTCGCTGTCCTCCACATCAAGAATAACAGATAAGTTGTTTTTACCTACAACACGGTAGTTTTTCGAAGAAACGCTGTCAACAACAATATCCATATAATCCGTAACATAAATTACATCATATATTCCATCGGCACTATTGTCAAGAAACTCTACCACACCGTTTATTCCCGAATTTACCTTGTTTACAAATTGAGTAACATAGCTTCCGCCGTCAACCTTTCTTCCGTTATAATAATAAGTAAGGCTTGTGTCGCTTGTTTCAAATTTTATGTATTTGGATCTGGAGCTTCCGTCATCAAAATAATACAGCTTTCCGGAAGAGATACTGCTCATCTCAGACGTATCAATATCAGACGAGCTTATGGAAATACGTCCTATTTTTGCGTTCTTCGATACAATCGCCAGGATTTCAGGATAATCCTCATCTACGCCCTTAATATAAGCATAGGTATACTGTTCAAGATATTTATCCGCCTCTGTATTCCCCATATCCGGTCTTATGACCTGATTTACGCTTCTGAAAACCTTGCGACCGCCGATATTTTCATAGCGTTTTGTAATGGTATATTCCACACGGTATGACTGTATATAAATATCTGACGAGCCTGCCGTTTTTGTTACCTTACCCTCAACCTTTTCAACATCAAGCTTATCAAGCAAATTTGTTGATACCTTCTCAAAGGTAGTTTGTGTTCCGAAGCCCACCTGTTCCATCATCTGAACCTCAAGACTGTTATATACAAGTGTAGCCACTATTCCTCGGGTAGCAGGAGTGCCGCTCATACCATCCGCACCCGATAAAATGCCCTCGCGCGCCGCTATAACCGTATATCCGCCCGGATAACCGCCTTTTGTATCAGCTTCAGGAGTATATCCTAACGCCGCAACTACCATTTTTATTGCCTGTTCATAAAGCACAGGCTCCTCCGGCCTAAAAGTGCCGTCCGGATAACCGTTTATAACACCGTGGTTAGCGGCTAAATTTATGTATCCGCAAGCCCAATGATTTGAAGCTACATCAGAAAATTTTGTACTGCCGCCCGCACCCGTTGCCGCATCTCCCAATCCTAACGCTCTCATAATAACAGCCGCAAATTCAGCTCTTGTTATTGTATTTTCGGGGCGGAAGCTGCCGTCGTTATATCCCGTCAACACGCCCAAAGACGAGAGCAAGCTTACGCTTTGGTGAAGCTCCTCAGCTTTATCTACGTCGCTGTATTCCGCCGCCATAGGTGTAATTGAAGCTAAGGCAAATACAGCAACCATAATAATTGGTATAAGTTTCAATTTCATTCTCATATATCTCTCCTTTTTATGTGCAATAATGCACAGGTTTTGGCATTGAAAAGCAAGGTTTCGGTACGGTATTATATTTACCGTCTTTATAACACTATTATACACCCTTTTATCAAACAAGTCAACATATTTAACAAAACAGTAATATAAACGTAAAAAATGAATTTTTTGTTAAAATCTTTTAATTCTATTGCAATAACTTGTTTTTTGTGGTATACTATTATGGATGGGCATAATATTTTGATTGATGAAATCGAAAATCAAAAGGAGATTTAACGTGGAAGGAGCTTTCACGTTATGCCTCCGGCGGATTTAACTGCCCGTGCGAAATTTTCTTCGCATTCGCGAAGATAAGCACACGGGCGTAAAAATCTCTTATCATTCCTTGCCATACGGATAAGAGACCTCTGATTACTTTTTGTGCCGACGTATGGCGGCAGAATGGAGATTTTTATGAAAATACTTATTTTAAACGGGCCTAATCTGAATCTTCTCGGCACTCGCGACCCCGCTCATTACGGAACAGATACGCTTTCTTCCATAAATAAATACATTGAACGCACTTACCCTGATATAGAATTTGAATTTTTCCAATCTAACCACGAAGGTGCTATAATAGATACCCTCCACGAGGCAAACGGCGTTTTTGACGGCATTGTCCTTAATGCAGGTGCATATACCCATTATTCCTATGCTATAGCAGATGCTATTGACGCCATTTCCGTTCCCGTAATCGAGGTTCATTTGTCTAACATACATTCCCGCGATGAATTTAGACATAAATCGGTTCTGGCGGCAGCATGTAAGGGTCAGATTTCGGGATTTGGCAAGGATAGCTATATTCTTGGCGTTAAAGCACTTGTTTCAGAAGGAGATTTTTAATATGATTAACGAAAGACTTGAGAATATAAGACGCGCAATGACCGAAGCCGGTCTTGACGGCTTGCTTGTCACAAGCAGAGAAAATGTGTTTTATCTCAGCGGATTTTCAGGTACAAACGGAGACCTTTTTATAACTCATGATGCGGCATATATTATGACGGATTTCAGGTATCTTATACAGGCAGCGGAGGAAGCCCCTCTTTATACGCTGAAGGATACCAAGGCAGGTATATACGGTCTGGTAAACGAATTGATTTTTGCTCACAGAGTTATGCGACTCGGTATTGAGGACAGGCTTCTGTCTTATGCGGCATACAAGGGTATGAAAGGTTCTTTGAACAACACCGTAATTATCGGTGTAGGTGATTTAATCTCAAGCACGCGTACAGTTAAAGACCCGGACGAGTTTTCAGCCCTGCGGACCGCCGCAAGAATTGCCGACGATGCTTTTTCTGCAACAGTAAAGCTGATGAAATGCGGAATGACCGAGCTTGAGGTAGCAGCCGAAATAGAATATCAAATGAGAAAAAAATGTAGCAAAGGTACGTCCTTTGATACTATTGTAGCTTCAGGAGTAAATTCCGCAAAACCCCATGGAACCGCCACCTCAAAGACTCTTGATACAGGAGATCTGGTGGTTATGGATTTCGGCTGTATATATAACGGATATTGCAGTGATATGACCCGTACCGTAGCTATGGGCGAGATAAGCGGCGAACAAAAAGCCGTATATAACGCCGTTCTCTACACCCAGCTTAAAGCCTTGAATTTTGTAAAACCCGGTGTAGCCTGCAGCGATGCAGACGAATATGCAAGAAAAATTTTAGACAACTTTGGTTACGGAGAATTTTTCGGTCATTCTTTAGGTCACGGTGTGGGAATAGAGATACATGAAGAGCCTGCACTTTCGTCAAAATCCAAGAAAACTCTTTCTTCCGGTATGGTATTTACCGTAGAGCCGGGTGTGTATATTGACAACAAGTTCGGTGTCAGAATCGAAGATACTGTCATAATTACAGAAAACTCTATGGAAATTTTGACAAATTCCACAAAAGAACTCATAATTATTTGAGAATTTTTTGCTTGAAATTTTATAAAAAATAGTGTATAATATATAATGTAATAGTGTAAGACTTCTTTTGTCATAAAAACTATGCAGACAAAAGTGCCAAATATACTAAGCCGAAGCATAGCGGCGGAATGGAGTAAAAAATGATATCAGCAGGAGATTTTAAAAACGGTGTAACCTTTGAGCTTGACGGAAACGTGTTTCAGGTTATTCAGTTCCAGCACGTAAAACCGGGTAAGGGGGCAGCTTTCGTAAGAACGAAGATTAAAAACGTTATCACCGGTGGCGTTGTTGAAAGAACTTTCAACCCCACAGACAAAATGCCCAAAGCACATATCGAAAGAAAAGATATGGAATATTTGTATAATGACGGTGAGCTTTATTATTTCATGGACACCGAAACCTATGAGCAGATGCCTCTCGGTACGGATTTGCTTGAGAATTCACTCCCCTTCTTAAAGGAAAATATGATTGTTAAAATCCTTTCCTTTAAAGGCAACGTGTTCGGTGTTGAACCTCCTAACTTTGTTGAGCTTGAGGTTACAGCTACAGAACCCGGTGTTAAGGGTGATACAGCTACAGGTGCTACAAAGCCCGCAACTCTTGAAACAGGTGCAACTGTCTATGTGCCTTTGTTTATAAACCAGGGCGACAGAATAAGAGTTGATACCCGCACAGGTACTTATATGGAAAGAGCCTAATATATAGAACAGGAGAATAATATTATGTCATACTTAACCGAACGAGCATCTTTTCTCAGCGGTTTGGCAGAAGGTCTTGGTTTTGACAGTAATTCAAAGGAAGGTAAGCTTTTTGGTGCTTTAATTGATGTTATAACAGAGCTTACCGAAGAGGTTGCATTGCTTGAAGAGCGTCTTGAAGATGTCATTGATGAAGACTATGGCTTTGACGATGACAGCGACCTTGACGATTGCTGTGATGATGACCTTGATTATTTTGAAATAAGCTGTGAAAAATGCGGTAATACAATTTATCTTGATGAAGATTTACTCGATAGTGACGAAGAGCTTAAATGCCCTGTTTGCGGCGAGGAAATAGAGATAGAATTTGAAGATTGTTGCGATGGCGGTTGCGACGACTGCGGTTGCGACGATTGTAAATAATATCACTACAGCGGTTTGCGGGTTTTTACCCGCAAACCTTTTAATTTACTGATACGCCGCCCCGCGGCAGAATGGAGTTTGTTATGAACGTATCGGAAAAAGCATTGCTGTTGCACGAAGAAAATAAAGGTAAAATAGAGGTTACGGGAAAGGTTCGGGTAACTGCCCGCGAGGAGCTTTCTTTGGCATATACCCCCGGCGTTGCCGAGCCGTGCAAAAAAATACACGAAAACAAAGAAGATGTTTATAAATATACAAATAAAGGAAATATGGTAGCCGTTGTTACAGACGGTACTGCTGTTCTGGGATTAGGTGATATAGGTCCCGAGGCAGGGCTTCCCGTAATGGAAGGGAAAGCACTTCTTTTCAAAGAATTTGCAGGGGTAGACGCCTTCCCCATTTGTCTTGATACTAAAAACACAGATGAAATAGTAAACGCCGTCAAGCTGATAGCACCGGGCTTTGGCGGAATCAACCTTGAAGATATTTCCGCACCTCGATGCTTTGAGGTGGAAGAACGGCTAAAAAAAGAACTTGATATACCCGTTTTCCACGATGACCAGCACGGTACGGCGGTTGTCGTGGCAGCGGCTATGCTTAACGGCCTCAGATTAGTCGGCAAGAAAATCGAAGAAATCTGTTTGGTAGTAAACGGTGCCGGCGCCGCAGGAACTGCCTGTACAAAGCTTCTCCTTGCTTTCGGACTTAAAAATGTTATAATGTGCGATAAGGACGGCGTAGTTTACAGAGGTCGTCCCGGTATGGATGCCTCGCTTGCGGCTATGGCTGAAAAGACTAACCCTGAATGTAAAAAAGGCACTCTTAAAGATATTATCGGCGGTGCGGACGTATTTATCGGCGTTTCTGCACCTAATTGTCTCACGAGAGAAATGGTTGGTATGATGAATAAGGATGCTATAATTTTTGCTATGGCAAATCCCGTACCCGAAATTTCTCCCGAAGAAGCGAAAGCGGGCGGTGCCCGCGTTATCGGCACCGGCAGAAGCGATTATCCCAACCAGATTAATAACGTGCTGGCGTTCCCCGGCATATTTAAAGGAGCTTTAAGCGTACGTGCCACTGAGATTAATGACGAAATGAAGATTGCGGCAGCAAAGGCTCTTGCCTCCCTTGTGTCAGATGCGGAGCTAAACAAAGATTATATAATTCCCGATCCCTTTGATAAAAGGGTAGCCGAAACTGTTTCGCAGGTTGTTGCTCAGGCGGCAATAGCTTCGGGTGTAGCACGGATATAACGGTGGTGATATAATGGATACTGCAATTAAACAGGATTTTACCGTCAAGGTAGCTATTATGTATATCCTTAAAAAATTCGGTGAAGCAATGGAAGATGAGGTTTTGACGGATATAGCTACGGGTGTCTGTGAAATCAATTATTTTACTTTAAAGCAATGTGAGCTTGAGCTTATAGATTCGGGATTTATTCACAGCTATAATAACGGCGGCACAGAATACCATCTTCTTACGGACAAAGGTAACCAGGCTTTGGATTTCTTTGTCAGCAAACTGCTTTACAGCGTTCGGCTTAAAATAAATGACTATATTAAAAGCTATACCCCCGGCAAACGCAACAGCAAATTTAACTGTGACATCATCCCCATAACCGACCTGGATTTCAATATTTTTGCCGAGTATATCGAAAACGGAAAAACTATGCTTAAAATAGAATTTTATGCCGGTAGCAGAGAGCAGGCGGAGGAGCTTGTTAAAAAAATCCGTCACAACCGTGATTTGATGTACGGTGACTTATATAAATATATTATGAAGCTGGCATCAACAGTTGAAAAGGAAGATATAAACGAAAATCCCAGATACGAGGATTTTGACGATAATATGAATTTTTTTGAATAACAGGCGGTGACAAAATGAAATACGGAGATTTTTATAAATATGCCTACAGCCTTTTTGAGAGGGTTACCCCTCTTTTGGGTGATTGTGGCGTTATGTGCGAAAACGCCTGTTGCAAGGGCGACGAGGAAAGTGGAATGTACCTTTTCCCCGGCGAAGAGATAATGTATAAAAATATGCCGTATTGGTTTAAAATCGAGGAATCCTCCTTTGAGTATTCCGATGATAAATATGCCGCTATTGCACTTTGTACCCCTTATTGTGACAGACGACTGCGCCCCCTTGCCTGCAGAATTTTCCCGTTACTGCCTTATATTACCGAAGCAGGCGAGCTGAAAATTATTATGGACCCACGCGGAAAATCCATGTGCCCTCTTGCGGCAGGCGCAGAGCCGGGTCAGCTCAATCCCGATTTTGTCCGTCGGGTTACATATCTCGGAAAGCTTATGATAAGAAATAAAGTGCTTTATGAATATTTGGAACAGCTAAGCCGCTTGACAGACGATTACTTTGGTGGTTTACTTTAGTGGGAGGTAGCATTATGCGTGAAATAAATGTTTCGGAAATTACAAAAGTCGTTCGCGACCTTTGCATTTCCACTAACTGCAATCTGAATGATGATATCCTGCAAAGACTGAAAGAAGGTATAAACACAGAAAAATCAGAGGTAGGGTCACAGATTTTGACTTCTCTTGCAGAAAATGCGAAAATCGCAAGAGAAAAGGGCGTGCCTATCTGTCAGGATACGGGTATGATGATAATTTTTGCTCAAATAGGTCAGGATGTCCATATAACGGGCGGCAATATAACCGATGCCATAAATGAAGGTGTCCGCCGCGGCTACAGCGACGGATATTTGCGTAAATCTGTGGTAAAGGATCCATTAAGACGTGAAAATACGGGTGATAACACCCCTGCTATTATATATTATGATATTACAGACGGCGATAAAATAAAAATTACTGCTATGCCAAAGGGCTTCGGAAGCGAAAATATGAGCAGTGTAAAAATGCTGAAGCCTTCAGACGGTGTTGAAGGTGTTATAGAATTTGTTACGGATACGGTAAAAAAAGCAGGTCCAAACCCCTGTCCCCCTGTGGTAATCGGTGTGGGAATAGGCGGCAGTATGGACAAGGCGGCAATCCTTTCCAAAACAGCCCTGACCCGCCCCGTAACCTCTCATAATCCCGATAAATATTACGAGGCTTTAGAAGAATTATTGCTTGAAAAAATAAACGAAACAGGCATTGGCCCTCAGGGGCTGGGCGGGAAAATAACGGCCCTTGGCGTAAATATTGAAGCCTATCCCACCCACATAGCAGGTCTGCCCGTAGCAGTGACCGTAAGCTGTCACGTAACCCGCCACGGAGAATGTGAAATATAAAAGGTTCTCCCCTTTGACAGGTAATGTCGAAGGGGAGAATTTTAATTTTTATTTCACCGGAGATTTTTTAAAATGTTTGATTATATAAGTTATTCCCATACCTATAGCCGCGCCTGCCCAGTCCTTCAGTAAATCTGCAAATTCAAAGGCTCTGCCTTCCTTCAGAATTTCCTGGTAGCTTTCATCAAATACGGCAAAGAGAAAACAGAACAAAGCTGTCAAAGCTAGTGCTTTCTTCATATTCCAATATTCCTTCGCCAGACACAGGGCATTTATTCCCAGGAAGAAAAACAGCACTATATGTGCAACATAACGAAGCTCGTCGTTCTTTTCAGCTACATAATTATCTCTGGAGGATGTGTCTGCAGGTTCTTCCGAAACCGCAGAAATTATCTTTTCCGTCACATTTGTACTCAAAGCGTTGGACATCTCTGCCGATTGAGTTGAAAATGCTAAAATAACGAAAACATTAATTATAAATAAAAATATAAGTATACATCTTTTTATAAATATCTCCCCCTTGAGGTTATATCCGAAAATAATGCTATAATCCTATTTCCCGTAAAAGCTCCTTTGCTTCGTCGGCCTTTCCCTTCGGGATGTTCCTGCTGTATTCAAGCTCCTGCCGGGTTTCCTTTGCAACGCCGCGAATAAGAAGGTTTATCCATCTGTACACGTGCATAAAGGGCAGTAGCCATCCATGCTTTAATAATATGGGGTAATACCTTTTCATAGTACAATATGGCAAGAATATTCTGGAAATTATATATTGCACTTTTCCGCCTTTTTTCTGCTGTTGCACTAATATTTTGTTTTCAATATTTCCGTGGACGCCGCCTGAAATTATAAAATTCTGCATCTTTTCGGTAACAGCATCACATTCCTCGCCTTCAAGCCAAACCCTGCTGAGTCTGCGGGCTTTTTCGCTGAATTTCAGTAATTTCCCCCGTTTAAGCAAGCTGTCGCGCTTTTCTCTGTTTATATTTTCAATATTATCCAAAATCCATAAATCTATAAATGGTCTTATGCCGCAACCGCCTATCTGCAGGTGCTTTGCCATATGTGCTATATGGAAAAAATAAAACATCTCGTCTGTCATTTCGTGGTAACAGGTGTATCCTTCTTTGGGTTGCACGTAATTCCATACATCATCAAGCATCTTCGTTATTTCTTTTGAAATCCCGTCATCTATCAGTCCGAAATGAAGCTCTACGTGGACTTCTGAAGGCGAATATAGACATATATCATATTCATTCTGTTCGTGTTCGCTATATTGAAGCTCTTTTACCAGACACGAAACAGCATTTCTTAAATCCTCTTTTTTAACCAGAATATCTATATCGCTGCTTGTCCGCATCCACGGGTTTGGGTAATATTTTCTTATTTCAGAGCCTTTCAGCGGCACAAAGGAGATTTTTGCTTTTTCAAACACATTACATATTCTTGTAAGCTCATAGTTTAATTTTTCATAACGGTAAACCGCTATAAGCGGAACCTGGTCAATATTAGTCGTCCCTTTTTCAATAATATCATTTTTTATGATTCCCATGGCCACAAGCTGTGAAACATCATGTTTTTGAGCAAGCCGGAGAACTTTTACTAAATTTTCTTTATCTGCCAGAAATTCTTTTTCGGTATCATCTACAGGCTTGTCGCTGAAAGCAGCCCTAAGTGCGGCAAACAAAGCCTTATTAATATTTTCTTCCATATAAGTCACCGCCTTCAGTCTCTCCTGAACAAGTCTCTTGTATAAACCTTTTCGTCTACATCATCCAAACAGCTGTCATATCTGTTGGCAACTATGGCATCGGATATTTTTTTAAATTCCTCCAGGTTATTCACAATTCTGCTTCCAAAAAAGGTACTGCCGTCATTTAAGGTTGGTTCGTATATGACAACCGTTGCACCCTTTGCTTTAATTCGTTTAATAACTCCCTGGATACTGCTTTGGCGGAAATTATCGGAATTTGATTTCATAGTTAATCTGTAAATCCCGATAACACAGGGATGCTCTTTGCTTTCATTATAGTCGCCGCAGCTGTAGTAATCATAATAGCCCGCCATATTCAATATCTGATTGGCAATAAAATCTTTTCGGGTACGGTTACTCTCTACTATGGCACTCATCATATTCTGCGGTACACTCTCGTAGTTGGCAAGTAACTGTTTGGTGTCCTTCGGCAAACAATAGCCGCCATACCCGAAGGAAGGATTGTTGTATTGGTCTCCTATGCGCGGGTCAAGGCAAACCCCTTTAATAATCTGTTTTGTGTCAAGTCCCTTCACTTCTGCGTAGGTATCAAGCTCGTTGAAATAAGAAACGCGAAGTGCCAGATAGGTATTTGCGAACAGCTTTACCGCCTCTGCCTCGGTGCTTCTCATAAACAGGGTATCAATGTTTTCTTTTACAGCACCTTCCTGCAAAAGTGCCGCAAAGGCTTTTGCCGCCTCTGCTATTCTCGGATTATCCATATCCGCACCTATGATAATGCGGCTGGGATACAGATTATCGTATAACGCCTTAGATTCTCTTAAAAATTCAGGGCTGAACATAATATTATCCGTATTATATTTTTTTCGTACCGATTCGGTGTAGCCTACGGGAATGGTGGATTTAATAACCATTACAGCTCTTGGGTTTACCGATAGTACCGTTTCAATTACAGCTTCAACTGCCGAGGTATCAAAAAAGTTTTTTGCACTGTCGTAATTTGTCGGTGCGGAAATAACAACAAACTCCGCATCACCGTAAGCTGATTTACCGTCTAAGGTTGCGGTTAAATCAAGTTCCTTTTCGGCAAAATATTTTTCAATATATTCATCTTGTATAGGAGATTTCCTGCTGTTAATCATCTCCACCTTTTCAGGAATAATATCCACCGCCGTTACCTGATGGTGCTGTGCCAACAATGTGGCTATAGATAAACCGACATAGCCGGTACCTGCAACTGCTATTTTCATTTTGTACCTCCGAAATGTTTATTCTCACGCTTTCCTCTTTGTAACAAAGCCCTTTATATATGCAACCGTTTCCTTAAAAATCGTTGTTCTGCCGTATATTATCAATGATAATCCGGTTACTGCTACGGCACAGACCGTTCCGTGAACTATGAAGGAAATCAACGGATTTTCAATTTTTATAAAACTGTTTAACGCCGCTGATACCATCACGCCTAAAACAACTACGACAAACCATACGGCATATTCTTTAAAATAATTGATAACCTTTTCTTTAAAGGCATGCTTGTATATTACGTATGGGTCAAACCAAAACTGTGTCACCAGTCTTGCAATTACCGAGCCTGCATAAACACCGGGCGCTCCCCATACAAGGGCTCCCGTAATTGAAGCTATTATATTAATTATTGCCATTATCAGCGGTCTATACTGTCCTTGTACGAAGAGACCGTTTGCATCTCTGTAGGATGCGACAAGGGTAGTATTCCCTTTCAGGAAGAAGTCAAAGCACAGAAAGAAAACCAGCCATTTATCTATGATATACTCTCCTCCCAGCCAGACATCTCCTACAAATTCATCAAGCAACACATACAGACACACCGAACATAACGCAAAGAAATAGGTGCAGACAAAATTCATAATTCTGAAAAGCAAATACTGTCTCTTCCTGTCCTCCGATGCCGCAAGGTTTCCTATGCTTGACGTAACAGAGCTTAAAAACTGGAGCGCCAACGCGTAAATCTCGTTTATTATCATGCTATAGTTTGATATGAACCCGACTATCGCCGAGCTGATCATAGAAGATACGATAATACTGTTTGTTCCGTTAAGAACCGTACCCGATACCTTGTACAGCGATAATGC
The DNA here is from genome assembly GCA_045534775.1 of Clostridia bacterium. Classification (GTDB taxonomy): domain Bacteria; phylum Bacillota; class Clostridia; order RUG12999; family RUG12999; genus JAZOTK01. Next base: position 13,245 of record JAZSKI010000017.1, read on the forward strand.
CTTTACATTTTTAAAAATAGATTTCCTTTCCTCTTTTGAAACCCTTTCCTTCGGATAGGCTTTAATGGTTGTGAATTTTTTATCTGCAATCAAGGCACTTACTCCGTTTTGCAGTGCGGTAAACGCTATAGTCAAAATGAGATATAGTATAAAATCCTTCCATATCGCTATAACAACAATCTGAAAAATTGTTCTTACAATTACAAAAATTGCATTGACTGCCGAAATAACATATCCCTGCTGATTTGCCGTCAGCAGTGTTGATTTGTAAATTAAAAGATATGATACCGATGTGTTTAAAACATACAGAAAATATATAAGTCTTATATCCTCTTTTACGTTGGGCACATCTGTTATAATATGATTAACAAAGGGTAGTAATGCCGCTCCGACTAAAAATACGACCGCCGCAATGGTCCTGTATGCGGCTTTATATAAATTCATCAGTCCCGCTATCCGGCAATAGTCCTTTTCAGCCAGTGGTTTATACAGAGAATAGGTTATTGCAGAGCCTATCCCCAGCTCTGCAAAAGACAGCACCATCAGAACCTGCGTAAAAACTGATGATACGCTTGTATATTCAATGCCTAAATATGCTATGAAAATCGTCCTTGATGCAAAATTCGCAATAAGGGCTACTAATTTATATATGAGCCCCACACTTGTATTGGCTATTGTTTTTTTTACTCTTGACCCATCACTTCGGCTATTCATATACTTTCCCTTCCAATATGCTCTTTAATGCAGGCTTCAGACCTTCCTCATCATTCCCGCGGGCAACCTGCATTACTACACTGCAGAAGCTTTCATTACCTTCAATAATATCAATTTCACCGGATTCTGTAACTGCTACATCCCAAGCCACAATACCGATTTGCGGTACTACCTCTGCCGCTTTTTTAACCGTTTCCACGGCTGCCTCCCAGCAAGGTATATAAAAATCTTCTTCTGAATCTTCCAAAAACTGCTCTTGTCGGGATTCACATGCCGATAATTTGACAAAAAACGGCGAGTTTATTTTTCCTGTTTCTATATCTATACCCGCCATTTTTCCGCCTTGGGAAAAATTATCTATTTTGGCATCCTCTCCCCTGCCCGCTCTTACTCCGGCAAACAAAAGAGTTACACCGAAGTCATTTCTCACGGTTACTATCCTCATGGTGTTTAAGGAAGTAGGGTTTAATTTTTTCAGTTTGGTATGATTGTATATCTGCTCTTCAATCAGATTAAAATTCTGTTCCTTTATGTGTGCCAAAATCTCATCAAGATCATCATTTTCCGTAATATTTATTACTTCAACCTGTTTTCCGCTGTCGCCGTAGCTTGCCTTTGCAACAACATTTTTATGCTTCGCTAAAAATGCTTTTACTTCTTCATCCGACAGCCCATCAGTGCATATCCACGCTCTTTTTATAAACTCCGAAAATTTATCTAAAAACTGTACCTTCTCATGAAATAAATTTCTGTATTCTTTTTTGTTGATTTTATCATAAAGCTTGAAATTATAAAATGTCGTTATGTAAGTATTTCTGTTTTCGGGCGAACGGAAATAGAAATTCAAATCTCCGTATTCACCCCAGATTGCACCGTATTTTAAGGCACATCCTATCATATCAATAATAATTTTAAAGCGCGATATGTTTTGTTGCTGTGAAATTCTTGAAGCTACAGCTATTAAATCTTTCCGCTTATTCTTTTTATACAAATAATACAGTGGGTCTAATATATACATTCCAATTCCTCCTTATGTTAATTTTGTCTTAAAATGTCAGATTTCAGTCTTGCTATAAATTTTTCAAACTCTTCTGCTTCCTTTGCCGTTGCCGCCTTGATTCTATCGTCATAGCTTCCCCTTAAAGCCTCATCAACAGTATTCAATATATCTTCGTTTTTCGTGCTTTTCCCATCATAGTAAAGCTCCGGCAGGCAAAAGCGGGTTATAAACAAATCCTTAAGCTTGCCTTCATAATTTTCATCATTATATCCCGAATAATCTATTGCTACTGCAGGTGTTCCCTGTACTAAAGACAGCAGGCAACCGTGAAAATAGCTTGTTACTACTACCGCCGCCTCCGATAATACCGCCGCCCATTCAAAAGGCGTCAAATCATAGAGATAATAATCCGCATCTGCCAAAGGATTAAAAAGAGTTATTATTTGATATTCGTCGGAATATTTTTCTCTGATTTTTTTAACCATCTCAGATTTTGGCATCATCACGACCATATATTTTTTTCTTAAATCGCATTTATGGGTTTTAAGTATTCGCTCTTTATAGTTTTCCGCAAGGCTTTTAATTCGTTTTTTATCAATAAACAAAGTCGGGTCACAGCAATGCACCGGTTTCACATTGTCATTGCAATATGTTACAAATTTTTCCGTATTGGCATCACGCACACCGATTAATTTCATTTTTTCAAAAGCTGTTGCGCATTCCTCCATCTGCGTCCTTGCCTCTTCAAGATAGCGCAACCCGTGAACTGATGCCGCATAGGTTACAACCTTGCATTTTTTAAAGTCATATAAGGGAATAAACGCCGATGGATAGCCGTTTTGCTTCCAGTTAAAAACCGCATCGCTGCCTATAATCAAAATATCATAGTTATTATCAATATATGAATACAGCTCTTTTAAATCCTTAAATTTATTTTTCTTTGAAAGAGATAACCGGCTATAAGATTTTTTAAAAGCATTGATTTTTTTAATATTATACCAAAATCCCGTCTTAATTCCGTAATGTTTTATATCACATAACACATTTATCATTATTCTGCTGCTTTCATCTGATGCAACATAATCAATTATTTCCACCTCATCAGGGAAAAGTGTTGATAATTTTTCTGAGAAGGAAAAGGATTGCAAAAATGCGCCGTAATTTATCGGTTTATGAAATGTTAATATGCCTATTTTCATATTACTCCTCCTAAAAAATTCAGTTTTCAGCAATATCTGCACCGAATATCGGTTCTTTTTCCTTTCTGCTCAGGGTAATCCACGCCAAAAGGAAGAAAAAGAGATTGTTAAACCAGATATGGTCTGTTGAAAATACCAATATATATATCCAGAAATATATTCTTGCATTTTTCCTTGTTTTATTTCTCATACTTATAAAAATTACGGCAAGTATCAATACTCCTAAAATGCCGAAGTCCAGCAGGGTGGAAACAAAGTCGTTGGAGTAGTTTTTACTCAGCCCGAAATACAAGTGATATTGGTTAAAGCCCACACCTATAATTTTATTTAAAATGTTATACTCATTAAAGAGTTCTATATTACCTAAAAGACGTTGACTCACAGATGAATTGGACCTTTCAAAGCTTGTTTGTATTGTAGTCAGTCTTTTCAGATAGGTATCCACAAGGATTTTAAATTCACCGTTGAAAAGGTACAACAGCAAAGCGGCGCAAAAAGCAACTGCAAGTATAATCGTAAGTGCTGCCTTCTGTTTGGCAGTTCCCGTAAAGTCAAAGAACAAGCTATAAATTAATATAAACAATATTCCCATAACACCCAGCAATGAACTGCTTAAAATGCACGCCAGTCCTATAAGAACAGCTGTAAATATTTTTTTATTTTTTATGCAATACACCAGAACGGGCAGTTCATAAATCGCAAAATACGAAGGCTCTTCAAAAAAAGAATGTACGCGGATTTGTCCCGTGTTTTGGTCTATCATAGCACCGAAGGAGTTGTATTCACCCGTTTTAAAGGGCAATACTCCCGAATAAAAGGTATAAATACCTGCCGTCATAGCTATAAATTGAAAAATCAGCAAAATTGCGCTTATTACTCCCACACATATTGCCGCCTTATAAAACCATTCTTTATCCACCTGTCCCCAGGCACTCGAAATTCCAAACCAATATACCACATATACGGCAAATACCTTCATTGCCAGCAAATAGTCCGTATTCCTTGAAGGAGTAATCAGCGATGCGATTAACGTAAACAGCAGGAAGAATGCCAACATTATCGGGATTTCACTGTCTCTTCTTATACTTTTGTTGATTCCCGTTAAACAAAACAACACCGCTATTATGTCTGTCAGCATTATATCAATGCTTCCGACTGTTATTTTATACGGGTCCAATATGGGCATAATACTCAGCACAACAGCAAAAATCAGCGGTAGCTTGCTTTTTTTATCCACCATAGTTTGTCCGTCTAACCGTCTTTCTCCTATCATATTTTTAATTCCTCCATTTTGCGGACTATCCTTTCAATATGCTTCGGTGTGCAGTAATAGGATCCGAACACTTCCTCGATCCCGTCCTTCACCGTCTGCACGTCAATATTATTTCTAATTATTTCTATTAATTCCGCCGGGTCTTGATTTAAATCAAAGGCTATGGCAAAAGCCTTGTTTTGAACCACTTTGCTGAAATCTGTCAGACAGGAGCTGTATATGGGAATGACGCCTGCCGATAAGTATGACGAGATTTTGGTGGGCGTTGCCACGCGGTTTACCTCCACATCATCTCTTAAAATAAACCCGTAGGTTATTTCTTGAAGCTCCCCTGCCACTTCCGCCTTTGGCACACATTTTATCTCATAATTCTTAATTTTATATTTTAAAATAATTTCTTCTGCCTCTTTTGTATTAAAGGTCAAAACCTTAAAAAACGCTTCAGGGACGGCTTCTTCAATTTTTGAAAAAATCCTGACGGTTTCCTCAAAGCATTGCCACACCGTTATTGACCCCACATAAGTAAAATTTTTTTTTGAATAATCCTTTCTGTCAAACACGGACGTATCAAGACTCTCATTATAGCAGGGCATAATATACACCTTATCATCAAAGCTTCTGCCCACTAATTTTTCATAATGCTTTTTCATATAATCAGACACAAAAAATATCATTTTTGCTTTTTTTATAGCAAAGCAGTCCATATAATTAAGAACTGCCATCCTGAGACGGCTTTTGTTTCTCATATAGGATTCTTCGGCAGCGATTCCCTGCTGCCATATCATAAAGTTACGATACCCCTTCAGGTAATACATATACGCATCCTTGCCCATTGAAAAAATAATCAAATCATCTTTATCAACGGTTGATAAATCGTTGATATTATCGCAGATATATCCCCTTTTTTTCAGAGCATCTGATATTATATTAAGATACAGGTCCAAAACCACCATATTATCATAATTAACATATATATGTGCTTTCTTCATTTATTTCCCCTCATTCAAATACTTTTTGCCATGCCTTTATAAAAAAGGCTGTTTTTGAATTCCAAAAGCCTTTTTCATATTTTTCCCACTTCTCGGCATAGCATTTATATATTTCATCTCCGAATAAATCAAACATCACCTTCAGCTGTGCTATGTGAAGCTTATGATAAAACGGACTGCAAATCCTTTTTCCGTACTCATATTTACTCCAGAATTTCAAATCAAATTCGGGCAATCGGGCTTTTAAGGTATCCAGGGTTTTGTTTAACACCGACAAAACCTCGGTATCATCAATATATTTTGTATAATCATATAATCCCCATAATAAAAATATCCAGCCGTTCAGGATAAGCGGGTCATGGGTACATTCATACAAATATACGCCACCGTCCGAATAATTTGTCGTGCCGCCCTCCGATATTGGTTTAAGCATAAAATCCTTTGCTTTTTTTATTGCCGCGAAATATTTTTCGTCTTTGGTCTCAATATGTGCTCTTATAAGCATTGAGATACCTTCGCCCTGCGCCATTGAAGAATACGGATGCTTCGGGCTTTCATACTCAAAGGTACTCCACCCGCCGTCCGGCTGCTGATTTTCCACAGCCCAGTCTGCACAGGCAATAAGCTTCGTTTTATACCTTTCTTCCTTTGTTTTAAGATACAAATCATACGCTCCGAGACCGTACTGGAAAATTCCGATTGAAAAATATATCTCCTCGCCCGTATCTACGTGATATTTAGGTACAAGAATTTCCGGGTTATCCTTTGTAACCTTTTCTGTTAAATCATTATAATATCCCTGTATTTCGGTTTTGGAATAACAAGTCCCCTCGCCTTGATTGACGTGAGAAATGCTTTTCCCCGTCAGCATCTTATACCATTTTTTTATCTTATAAACAGAAACGCCCATACTCTTACTCACCCTCTATTTTATCAATTAACACCTTAACGGCCCGGTCTGTCTGATATTTTTTTGCTTCTTTTATACAGTTTCCCTTCATATCCAAAAGAATTTTCGGGTCTGAAGCCGCCTGCATAAGTATATCTTCAAATTCCTTCAAATTATCAAATTCGTATCCTATTCCCGTTTCTCCGTCCTTCACCACATCAGAAAAGCTTTGCCATTTTGCACAGATAACCGGAATCCCTGCCCCATAGGCATCTATTATCGTCCCCGGGATTCCTTCCGTATAAAAATGCGTCGGAAACAAAAGTGCATAATAGTCCTTTAACGCTGTTACGCTTTTATTTGCTTCCACAAAGCCTTTATAGCTTATATAATCAGGAAAGCTCTTTTGCTGTTCTTCAAACCACGTTTTGCTTTCCTCCCATATCTGACCGTATATATCAAGGGAAAAAGCTGTATATCCCACTTGTTCGTTTACTTTTTTAATTATGTCAACCGCTGTCGCTATTCCCTTCTCCTTCATAACCCGGGAAAAGGTACATAATTTCAGCGGTGTGGTTTTGGGATAAATCAGCTCGCCCTCTGACAGAACCTCTAATTTTTTGCAGTTGGGTAAAATCTCAAGATTTTCAAGTCCCATATTTTCCAGCGCTTTTTTCATAGTAGCCGTTTCCACGTAAACTCCACGGAATTTCTTAAGCCCTTCTATCAGCCATTTTTTATCCTCCGCAAATTTGGGCAGCCACCCTCCGATTACCACATAGTGTAATTTTTTTCTGAAAAAAAAGTTCCATACCCGCAGAAGCGGAACCAAAAGCTTAAGTCCGTTTTCCACCGGCATCATTATCAAATTATCGCATTTCGCCAAAACACAAGGGATTTTCAAGAGGAAATACGGGATTTTCCTGATACCGCCTGCCAAATCAAGCTTAAGCACGTTTTCTTCTCCAAGCCTGCTTTCAAGCTCTTCGGTTATGATTTTAGTCTTTACGGTCTGCCCGTTGAGCAAAGTCTTTCCAAAGCCAAAATGCCCTATTACGCATATTTTGCTCATACTGCACCTCACATAAAATATTTTTTAAAGGCATTGAAGCAGAATCGGATAACATTAATACCTGCCCGCATTTTTCCTATTTTTTCGTCCTGCGTTTGTATCTCCCACACCTGCTTAATACTTTTAAATTTATTGGAGGAAAGCGACCCGCTTGCTACTCTGTATCGTACCAAAGCTTCGTTAATTCCGCAGGCAACAGCCCCGTCTCTCAGAAGCTTAAGCCAGGTTGCATAGTCCTGACCGCCTCGTCTGAGAGGCATGCGGAAATCACCCAGCACAGCTCTGTCTATTACCACCGAGGAGGTGGGAATAACCGTATTGTGTAATAAATACTTATAATCACAGGTTTCTGTAATGTTTCGTTTTGATTTTATGGTCACTCCGTTTTCATCCATCATCTCAATAGCCGTATAAGAAAAAGGAGAGCTTTTCAGGTTCATTAGCTCCAGCTGTCTTTCTGTTTTAGAGGGCAACCAGATGTCATCGCTGTCCAAAAAAGCCGCATATCTGCCCTTCGCCAGCTCCAGCGCTTTGTTACGGGCGGCTCCTGCTCCCATATTTCTTTCCTGAATAAAATACACGATTTCGGGATGAGTTTTTTGCAATTCTTTAATAATCTCTGCCGAGCTATCCTTTGAACAGTCATCTACCAACACAATTTCTATGTTTTTATAGGTTTGATTAAATATTGAATCCAGCGCGGCGGTTAAGTGTTTTTCCGCATTATATATGGGCATAATAACCGACACAAGCCCTTCAGCATATTCTCTGTTCATCTGCACTCCCCTACCCTATCAATAAATTGGTGTAAGCCATTTTTTCAGCTTGTCATTTTTCCCCGTAGCTGCTTCCAGATATAGCTTATGAAGCTTTGCCGTTATCTCCCCTATTGTGCCGTCGCCGATAACATATTTATCTATGGAAAGCACCGGTGTAATCTCCATTGCCGAACCGCAAAGGAAGGCTTCCCCGCAGGTATAAAGCTCGTTTCTGTCTATAGTTCTCTCAACAACGGGAACATTATTTTCCTCTGCTAATTTAATCACCGTATCTCTTGTAATGCTTTCGAGAACACTGTCAGTCAGCAAAGGTGTGACAAGCTTCCCGCCCGATACCATAAAGAAGCATGAGCCGGGTCCTTCCGATACCTTGCCCGCCTCATTTAAAAACAAGCAGGTATCATAGCCGTTTCTTAAGGCTTCCTTCTGCCCCGCGCGGCTGTTCATATAGTTTGCGCCGCATTTAATTCTCGGTGAAAGAGTTGTATCAGAAATTCTCCGCCAGGAGGTAACACAGCAATTAAGCCCTTTTTTATTATATTCCGCACTTGTTTTTCCCCTCGGAATAGGTGCAACGAACATATTTACGGGATCCTCCGACCCCCACGAGCCAAAGCCGTCAACAAACAAGGTCTGGCGGACGGAAAGGTTTTCATCATATTCATTGGCTCTGACAACATCAATCAGCGCTTTTTTCAGCTCTTCTTTCGTATAGGGAACATCTATACGAAGTAATCTTGCAGAACGAATCAATCTGCTGTAGTGGTCGTCTAAACGGAAGGCATAAAGCTGTTTGTCGGTTTCATTCCAATAACAGGGAATCCCCTCAAATACATTCAGTCCGAACTGTGCTGTCGGCGCAAGAATATTCACCTTTGCGTCGTTGACATTCATAATCTCGCCTTTAAACCAAATAAATCTGTTTGCAACATCTGTTTTCATGCTGTTTCTCCTTTAAACCAACAATTCATCATCCGGCAAATGAGCAAGCCTTATGATTTCCTCTTCAGCCAATTTTGCGGCAGTCTCATCATCCAGCGTTTCATCTGCTTTTTCTTCATAAATATCCTGTTTTTTGAAAACCTTTGCCACGGTTCCGAAAATAATCTTTATATCAAGCCATATTCCCTGTTTTTTAAACTTGTCTATGTACTCATTATCAAAGGTTACCTTTTCGTCCCAGTTATTTTCGTTTCTTCCCTTTATCTGAGCAAGTCCCGTTATCCCCGCTTTGACCTCAAACCTTTTCTTATATTTTTTGTTCAGGGTGTCATAATCGCCTAACTCATATATAACAGGAGGTCTCGGTCCTACTATGGACAAATCTCCTTTGATTACGTTTATAAGCTGCGGCAGTTCATCTATACTGCTGCTTCTCAGCCATTTCCCCGATTTTGTTACTCTGGGGTCATTTTCAAAATTAAAAAGTCCCGATCCCATATTTTCAGCATCCATAACCATAGTTCTCAGCTTATACATCTTAAAAACTCGCCCGCCTCTTGTTCTGCGGTCCTGTATAAAAAAAATCGGGCCCCTGCTGTCAATTTTTATTATAATTGCAGCTATCAATAAAAGCGGTGACAGCACCAACAATGCCAATGAGCAGCATACTATATCCATAATTCTTTTTAAAAACAGATTAAAAGAATACATACATTGCCTCCTCTTTTTTAAAAAGTATATGTATGAAAAATATCATCAAAATTTTCTTTCCTTTTAATTACCTGAGCCTCTTCACCGCCTATATCTATGATGGGGAAATTAGGTAATATAAACGGAGGTTTCATAACTATGGAATAAGAACCGCAATTGGAAAATATTATATAATCCCCTACCGCTATTTCTCCTTCAAATCCGCGGTACATAACATCATTTTCAATGCAGGTATAGCCCACAATATCCGCACCTTTGTAATATTTCCCTTCCCCGCCCGTTGAAACAACCTTTATGGGAGGATTTACGTTTCCCATACTGATATTTTTCTGGCTGCCGAGAATCGTAATAAAGGTTTTCCCCCGTACCTCTTTTATTGTCTCAACTCTGCCGACAAATCGCATAGAGTCGCCTGCCAGAGCCGAGCCGGGTTCTATAATAAGCTCAGGTAGCTCATCAGGAAATTCTTTGGCGATAACCGCCCCCGCTTCCCGCGCATAATCCTTATATGACGGAATCCGATAGCTGAACTGCTCTTTCAGGGATTCTTCCATATTCCCGTATATTCCGCCGCCTAAATCTATCCTTTCAGGCAAATAGCCCATAATTTTCGATACCTGTTTTACAAGCTGCGCCATTCCCGTCGCACGTTTATGCCAATATTCAACATTTCTTTTGGCAAAATGACATTGAAGGCTGATTAAATGTACATTACTCAGCCCCTCAATAAATTTAACAGTATTTAAAAATTCATCGCTTTCCGAATCTATGCCAAAACGCGAAACAACGCCGTCACCTACGTCAAAATTACATCTGATTCCAACGTTAAAGATGCGGCCTGTGCAGCTTTCCGATAATTCCTTGATCATTTCCAGTTCATGCACGGAATCAATATTTATTGTTCCTCCTGTCAAAAGAAGCTCTTTTGCTTTTAAAGAATCCTTAACAGGGCCGTTCCAGATAATTTTTGAAGGCGGCACTCCTACCCGCAAAGCAATCTCCAGCTCCATATCTGAAACCACTTCACCGTACCCGCCTTTTTTATTAACTATTTTACAAAGCTTTGGTGTATAATTAGTCTTATACGAATATGCAATATTAAAATTCGGATATATTTTTTTAAATTCCCGGCTCAGTCTTTCATAATTTTCTTCAAAAATTTTTGAATCCAATATGTAAAAGGCATTGCCGAATTTTTCCGATAGCTCTTCAAGCCTTTCTCTCGTTATATCACACATTTGTTTTCTCCTTGATTTTGTTTACAATCATATCGACACATTCGGCGATATTTTTTATATTCTGTTTAAATGTGATTTCCGATACTTTTCTGATTGAATGCTCATATTCACGGAATATAAACATTCTTTTTCTGAAGCTTTCTTCAAATTCCTCTATGCTGTCAAAATCCTCAGCCTTACAGAAGCTTCTGGATAAAATCGACATTTTCGAACCAAGCCTGTAATGCTCCATAACTATTTTCTCCGAAGGCAAAAGACCCTCACCTATGCAGGCAACTCCTCCAAAGCCGTATTTTATACCTTTGTTTTTCATCTTATTGCAAAGCTCTTCAACCAGTCCATCGGCTAGAAGCTCAAACATAAAGGTCTTTTTATAGCTCAAATGCAAATCATTTAAGCCTATATGTATTTCGCTGAGCATGGGATGCTCCAATACCTCATCAATACATTCGACTGCTTCTTTTGTTTCAAGCAGAAGAATAGTCGGCACGCGGTTGTTTACAGCTCTGAAAAACCTGTCAACCTCATCACAGGTCTTCCACATAGGAAGCATTATACATTGAGCTCCCGCCTCAATTACATCATTTATTTCCTTTTCAGAATTTTCATTCCAGGGGTTTATCCTTACCAATAATTCCGATTTTGTAAGAATTTTTGATATTTTTCTTACATCCTCCACTGTATGCGTTGACTTAACAGTGTCCATATTTCTTTGTCTTTCTTTTTTGCCGATTGTCTCCAAATCAATCCACACACGTGCCACACCGTATTTTTCCGCAATCAATGCCACGTCCGGATTGTTTGTTATATACATAAATTCCAGAGCCACTATTAAATCACTGCCTTTCTAAAAACAACAGAAGCGTTAAAACAAGGGGGCCTTTATATAATACCCCCCCCTTTTTTTATTTTAGCATATCTTTGGCTTTTTGTCAAGAGAAAGATGGTTTTATCTCTTTTTTAACAGTAAAAAAAGCCTCCCGGTTTTTGTGCAAACTGCATAAAAACCGAGGGCTTTTCCTATGTTACTTTAAGGTATATGTATTTTGCGATGTCCGTTTAATTTTATCCTTCATCTCAAGCAAGGTAATAATTCCATTTACCGCCGATATCGGTTTTTGCACCTTCGCCGCAATCTCATCAATGGTTTTGGGAAATTCTCTTATGGAATTAATTACTGCCAGCTCATCAGCCGAAATCCCTTCAACAGTCTGCGGCATATCAAATTCAATAGAATTCATATTAAACTTGCTTGCTCTTATTAAACCGGGATAAATATTCTCATATTCTTCAATTAAATCCTTTGCTTTTGTTATAGGCTTTGCAATAGTTTTAATAAGCTCATTGGGTCCTTCTGCGTTAGGATTTTTAATATCTCCCGGTACTGCAAAAACATCCCGTTCAGAGTCAAATGCCAGTCTTGCCGTCTTTATGCTGTTTCCGGCGACCGCGGATTCCACCAGCACCGTTGCAACGGAAATTCCCGCTATAATTCTGTTACGCTCTGCAAAATTCCCTGCAAAGGCACCTGTTTCAAAAGCATATTCGGAAATGACCGCACCGCTGTTCAGTATTTTGAACATAAGCTCTTTATTGCCTCTTGGATAAACCTTGTTAACGCCGCTTACAAGAGCTGCTGTAGTTTTTCCGCCTACCGATAATGCCCCTTCGTGGGCAGCTTTTTCAATTCCGTCAGATAATCCGCCCACTACGGTTACGCCCTCGCAGGCAAGCTCTCTTGCAAGTCTGTAAGCTGTTTCCTCGCCCGTACGACTGCATCTTTTCGTTCCTATTATAGAAACATAAAGCTCCTCGTTGGGCTTAAAATGGTCGCCTCTTACATAAAGCAGCAGAGGCGGTGCATGGATTGCCCTCAGATTTTTAGGATAGTCCTCCGCATCCATCGTCAGAAATGATACATTATAGTTATTTGCAAACCACATTTCACTTTCAGCCTTTGATAAATCCTTGTTCATAAGTGCTTCGATTACTTCATCACTTTTTATACCATATTGCTTCAAATCAGCGCGATTAGCCCTGAACAGCTTTTCAACATTGCCGACATTCCTGTAAATATCACGTGCCGTAGCCCGTCTTGTCCCCATTGCGTTTACAAACCAAAGATGATACATTATATTTTCAAATTTTTTCTTATCCACAGTAACATCACCTATATCTTATTTTAGAAAAGTCCTGTAATCACATCGTCCCCGTCAATATCTATATTATTTGCCGCAGGTACCTTCGGAAGCCCGGGCATTGTCATTATATCTCCCGTCAGGGCTACTATAAAGCCCGCACCTGCCGAAAGTCTTACCTGTGTAACTGTCATATCGAAGTTTTCAGGTCGTCCTAAAAGAGCGGGGTTATCAGAAAGAGAATACTGATTTTTCGCCATACACACAGGCAAATCGCCGTACCCCATTTTCTCAATATCCTCTATGCTCTTTATCGCCGCAGGCTCGTAGTGTACATTGTTCCCGCCGTAAACTTCATTTACTACAGCCTTAATTTTATCCTTTACAGGCATATTAAGCTCATAGAAGGGTTTGTATTTCGGATTTTCATTTTCTGTAGCTTCGATTATCTTTTCCGCAAGAGCTATGCCGCCTTCGCCGCCTTTGACAAAGACATCGCTTTCTACGCAAGCTACGCCGTATTTTTCACAAAATTCCTTTACGGCAGCTATTTCCTTTTCCGTATCCGTATAGAATTTATTAAGAGCTACTATAGGCTTAATTCCCGTTTTCAGTATATTTTCAATATGCTTGCCTAAATTGGGCATACCCTTCATAAGTGCATCGTAGTTTTCGTCTTTTAAATCCTCTTTTTTAACGCCGCCGTTATACTTTAACGCTCTGATTGTGGCTACAATAACTATAGCCTGAGGATTTAAGCTCGCCTGACGGCATTTAATATCAAGGAATTTTTCGCCGCCCAAATCCGCACCGAAGCCTGCTTCTGTTATACAGTAATCACCTAATTTAAGTGCAAGCCTCGTAGCTCGTACGCTGTTACAGCCGTGAGCAATATTCGCAAAGGGTCCGCCGTGGATAAGGCAGGGCGTGTTTTCAAGAGTCTGTACAAGGTTCGGGTTAACAGCATCCTTGAGAAGCACCGTCATAGCGCCTACCGCCTCTAAATCCTCTGCGGTAACGGGTTTGTTATCATAGGTATACGCCACTATTATCTTTGCAAGACGTTTTTTCAAATCCTTTATATCTTGTGCCAGACAAAGTATCGCCATAATCTCCGAAGCTACGGTTATCATAAATCCGTCCTGTCGGGTGACACCGTCAGCCTTCCTGCCGAGACCTACAACAACATTACGGAGGGCTCTGTCATTCATATCAAGAACACGTTTCCAGACGATTCTCTCAGGGTCAATTCCAAGTGCATTTCCCTGATGAATATGGTTATCTATCATAGCGGAAAGCAGATTGTTCGCGGCTGTCATAGCGTGAATATCTCCCGTAAAATGCAGGTTTATATCCTCCATAGGCACTACCTGAGAATATCCGCCGCCGGCGGCTCCGCCTTTTATACCGAAAACAGGTCCGAGAGACGGTTCTCTTATGGCAATAACCGCATTTTTACCCATTTTGCATAAAGCCTGTCCAAGTCCAACGGTAGTTGTGGTTTTACCCTCTCCTGCAGGTGTAGGGTTAATAGCCGTCACCAAAATAAGCTTTCCGTCCTTCTTATCCTTCAGTCTGCTGAAAATATTGTCATTAACCTTTGCTTTGTACTTTCCGTACAGCTCCAGCTCATCTTCGCTGATTCCTATCTTTTTCGCAATTTCCGAAATTGGCAGCATTTTACACTCTCTGGCAATTTCAATATCTGTTTTCATTTATATCCTTCCCTTCGCTTTAGTATTATAAGCTTTTTAAAAATTCTTTTAACCTGCGGTAAATTATTTTATGTCCTTCATCCGAAGGATGTAATCCGTCAGGCATATATATTTCTCTTATCTCATCTGTTTCAGGGTTCATTCCGCCTGTTCTGTACAAATCCAGCACAGGTATTCCATAATATCCCGCCACGTGGATTATTGCATCAACATAATCCTTTAATGTTCCCGCCGCACGGATTCCGATTTCGTTGTAATCCCGTTCTTCCTCCAGACGGTGAAGAGGTGTCATAACAACAATTTGACCTCTTTTATATTTTTTAATTAAATCTGTATATAAATTATGTAATGCGCCATAAAAGGTATCATCTGTCCTGTCCTCCGGTTTTCCCATAGCGGCATCTCCATGCCCGAAATCGTTGGTTCCGCCGAAAACAACCACTACATCCGCATCCGCATCCATATCATCTATACGGCTTCTGAAATATTTATCAAAGCTTTCATCAGCCGGCTTCTGCTGTCTTGCTATTCTTGTTCCGCTGATACCGAAGCCCTTTACCTCACAGCCATCCTTTTCAATCAGCTTCCAATACACGTTATTTATATCTGATGGTCCGATTCCTTCTGTAATGCTGTCTCCCAGAAACAAAATCTTCTTATTTTTGATTTCCATTTCCGACATTTTCCCCTTTAATTTTTTAGTTAACCTTTTATTTCCGTTTTTACACATTATAAACAGGTTTATCCACAAACCAAGTCCGTTTTTAACAGTATTTTGTTAAATTATCCACATAGTTATTAACTTTTACACAGCGTTATCCACAGAAAGTGGTTTACATAATAATGTTATCCCCAAGCTTAAGTGATGGGTAGGCATTAAGGCTTAAATCGCCTCTTATGCCTTTTTTATACTCATAATATCCGCCGCAGGCTATCATGGCGGCGTTGTCCGTACAGAGTACGAGAGGCGGATAATAAGTAGAAATTTTATATTTTTTTGATTCCGCGTCCAAATTTTTTCTCAGCGCCGTATTAGCCGCAACTCCTCCTGCAAGGCAAATTTTATCGGTTTTTCTAAAAATTGCGGCTTTTACTGTATTTTTAACCAGAATGTTAACCACAGCTTTCTGGAAGGATGCAGCTACATCCTCTTTGCAGACGGGTTCGTTTTTCTGCTCTGCTCTGTGTATATAATTCATAACAGAAGTTTTAACGCCGCTAAAGCTGAAATCCAGGCTGTCTTTAAACTGTACCTGCGGAAATTTCAGTGCCTCAGCATTGCCTTTTTCGGCTGTTTTTTCAATAAGCGGTCCGCCGGGATAGCCAAGTCCCAGCACTCTTGCAATTTTGTCAAATGCCTCCCCTGCCGCATCGTCTCTGGTTCTGCCCATAATTTCAAATTCACCGTAGTCCTTCACATATACTATATGACTATGCCCGCCTGAAGCTACGAGACACACAAAGGGAGGTTCAAGGTCCTTATGAGCTATATAATTGGCACATATATGCCCTTCTATATGATGAACGGGGACAAGCGGCTTTTTAAGTGCATACGCCAGCCCTTTCGCATAGGATACACCTACAAGTAAGGCTCCTACAAGACCGGGACCTGCGGTAACAGCTACTGCATCAATATCATCAAGCGAAAGTCCGCTTTCTTCTAAGCTTTTCTCCAAAACCGCATCTATTGCTTCCGTATGTTTTCTTGATGCTATTTCGGGAACTACTCCTCCATATAATTTATGTATATCTATTTGTGTAGATATGACATTTGATAAAATCTTACGCCCCTGTGACGAGATGGCAACAGAGGTTTCGTCACAAGAGCTTTCTATAGCTAATATAATAGGTTTTTCAATCATTTTCCCACACAAAACTCCTTAAATATTTTGTCTACTATCTCTTCCGATACAGTCATTCCCGTAACCTCACCCAGACCTTCAAGAGCCGTCTGTATGTCTACGGAGATACAATCGGCAGGAATCCCTGAGTTATATGCTGTTTCTGCTTCACGCAGAATTTTAAGGGCTTTTGAAACAGCCTCAATATGTCTTATATTCGTTATGGTAACGCTGTTTTCAATTCCCACATTATCAAACATATCAATAACAGCCTGTTTTAAAGCTTCTGTGCCCTCCCCTGTTTTCGCTGAAATTATAACCTTTTTACAGTCTATAAGCTTTGAATATTTATCGGAAGAATTTTTAATATCGGATTTATTAAGCACCATTATTACTTTTTTATCTTCCAGCTTTTTTATAATTTTCATATCCTCTTCATCGGGGGTATCGCTCATATCGGCAATATATAACACCAAATCAGCTTTGTCTATTGATTTTATCGCTTTATCCACACCGATTTTCTCAACAGCATTATCCGTTTCTCTTATACCTGCCGTATCAATTAATTTAAGAGTTAATCTTCCCAGCTGCAGGTATTCCTCTACCGTATCTCTGGTAGTTCCTTCAATATCGGTTACGATTGCTCTTTCCTTTTGCAGCAGACAGTTAAGCAAGGATGATTTCCCTGCATTGGGTTTTCCCGCAATTACTGTTGAAATACCTTCTCTTATGTATTTCCCTGTTTCCGCAGTTTTGAGCAGATTTTCAAGGTTATCCGCAACCTCTTTTATATTTTCTTTAAATAATTCTTCAGAAAAACCGCTGACTCCCTCTTCGGGGAAATCAGCTTCCGCCTGAAGATATGCCATTATTTTTACCAGCTTTTCTCTGACTTCATTTATTTTTGAAGATAAGCTTCCCTCTAAATGATTTATACCTGTACTGAGGGCTGTTTCATTTTTTGAATTTATTATATCTATTACAGCTTCCGCCTGTACCAAATCCAGTTTTCCGTTCAAAAAGGCACGTTTTGTAAATTCTCCGGCTTTAGCCTGTCTTGCCCCTGCCGAAAATAAAAGCTTCATTATACTGCGGACTACCGTCATTGACCCGTGACAGCTTATTTCCACCGTATTTTCGCCTGTATAGGTTTTGGGAGCTTTCATAACGGTTGCCAAAACCTGGTCTACTGTTTCTTCCCCGTCTTTTATTGTTCCGAAATGAACAGTATGACTTTCGGTTTTTTCCAAATCCGAGGAAAATATTTTATTACAAATTTTAATAGCTTCATCACCGCTTATTCTTATAACAGCAATTCCGCTTGTCCCTACCGGAGTTGCAAGTGCCGCTATTGTATCAGAACCGTATTTCATACTTTGCTCCCTCTATATGTCAAATATTTACTTTTTTCTGCATTTACAATAATATTATATCACAAACTTTATAATATATCAATATAAAATTAGTAAATTTTTTTAATTTTTGTATTGCTTATTTTTAAGTTTTGTGATATAATTATATATGGAGAAATTTTTTACTTAATTAAGATAAATGGAGTGAATACTATGATAGATATTAATAAAATATGGGAAGAGACTTTAACCATACTTGAAGCAGAAGCTCCTTCGGTTGTTTCTTTTAATACATGGTATAAACCTCTCGTTCCCGTAGCTTATGAAAACGGTACCTTTATCCTTGCCGTAAATGACGGATTTACGCAAAATATGATAAACGGTGTACATAATCCCCTTATTGCCAACGCCTTACAACAGGTACTGTCAGAGAAGGTTACGGTAAAAGTAATTCTTACCTCTCAGATTTCTGAATATAAAACAAAAATTGCAGATACAGAGCCTGTTCATGTTCACACCGCAGCTCCCATTAATGAAAATATCATTGGAATAAACCCTAAATATACCTTTGATAATTTCGTCGTAGGTTCAGGAAACAGATTTGCTCACGCGGCATCTCTTGCGGTTGCGGAAACTCCCTCTCAGGCCTGGAATCCTCTTTTCCTTTACGGTTGTTCGGGACTGGGTAAAACTCATCTTATGCACGCTATAGGAAACTACATTGCTTCCATAAACCCGTCACTTAAAATAATGTATGTTTCTTCTGAGCTTTTTACAAATGAGCTTATTAACTCAATTAAAGACAATACCAACGAATCCTTCAGAAATAAATATCGTATGATTGATGTTCTTTTGATTGACGACATACAGTTCATCGGCGGTAAAAAACAAACAGAAGAAGAATTTTTTCATACGTTCAACCATCTCCATCAGGCGGACAAGCAGATAATTATATCCAGTGACCGTCATCCGAGAGAAATGAACACTCTTGAGGACCGTTTGAAATCGAGATTTGAATGGGGTCTTACCTGTGATATTCAGCCACCCGATTATGAAACGAGACTTGCTATCCTGCAAAAGAAAATGCAAGCTCTTGAGGTTGATGTTCCGGGTGATGTTCTTGATTATATTGCAAGCAATGTAAGTAACAATATAAGAGAGCTTGAAGGGGCTTTAACACGAATATCGGCTTTTGCCAAGCTCAATAATCTTGAGCTGACGATGGATATGACCGAAAACGTATTGAAAGAATATTCGACGCAGAAAGCAAAAATTTATACTGTTGAGCAAATAAAAAAATATGTAACTGAATATTTTGATTTAGCTCCCAATGACCTGGATTCTAAAAAAAGAAACAAGGAAATTGCTTATCCGAGACAGCTGGCAATGTATATCTGTCGTGTGCTTCTTGATCTTTCTTATCCTCGAATAGGTCAGGATTTCGGACGTGACCACACTACGGTAATGTATGCTGAAGAAAAAATCAAAAGTGATATTCTTACCAATAATGTTGTAAAAACTCACTATAACGATATTATGCAGGCTATACAGAAAAATTGATTTATACACATTTTTAACAATCTCGTTGTTGAAATGTTAATAATAAAATGTGAATTGATTTTTATTTAAAATTATGTCTCGGTTTTTATTAAGAAAATCTGCAGTTTTTTCCACACCCTGTGTTTATAAATTTTCACTATAATATAACAAAATTTACAGTTTTCCACATTATCCATATCCCCTACTACTACTACGGTATATATAATAATTTATTTACATGCCATCAAGATGGCAAATATAATTAAAAGGACTGATATAAATGAAAATTTCATGTAATAACTATGATTTACTCGAAGCTTTACAGGCTACTCAGAAGGCTTCCTCTTCGAACACATCTTTTCCCGTACTTGAGTGTATTTTATTTGAAGCAAACGACGAAATAAAGCTTACGGGAAATAATCTTGAAATAGCTATTGAATATGCCGTTGAAGGTGATATTCTTGAAAAAGGACAAATAGCAGTTAACTCAAAAATTATTTGTGAAATTGTAAGAAGAATGCCCGAGGGTAATATTTTAATCGAAACTGCAGGTGAAAATGTCAGAATTTCATGTGGAGAGCTTGAATTTAATATAACAAGCATAAGTGGAGACGATTTCCCTAAAATTCCTGAAATTAACACAATTAATAAAATAGATATTACAGCAGCTCAGTTAAATTCTCTCATTAAAACAACGTCCTTTGCCGTAGCTTTAAATGATATGAAGCCTATTTTAACAGGTATTAAGCTTGAATTTGATAATAATAGCATAAAAGCAGTTGCTGTAGACGGATACAGACTTGCTCTTAAAAATATTATTACGGAAAATGTACTGCCGCAGTGCAGTTGCGTTGTGCCGGGTAAGTCGTTAACTGAATTCTGTAAAATTGCAGGTTCGTCAGATGATGAAATTACATTTAATATAGGTGATAAAAATGCACTTTTTGATTTTGGTAAATGTAAATTTTTCACAAGACTTTTAGAAGGCGAATTTATTAATTATGCAGGAATTATACCTAAAGAACATAAATACAGCCTTAATGTGGAAGTGAAAGAGCTTATTAAAAGCGTTGACCGTGCAGCTCTTATGTCAGAATCCGATTCTAATAAAACTCCCATAAAGGTTGTATATGATGATAATAAAATGTCTGTTCTTTGCGTAACACAAAGAGGAAGTGTAACAGATATACTTAACGTGAAATCTGTTGGTGAAGAGGTTATAGAAGTAGGATATAACTGTAAATATCTTTTAGATGCTCTTCGTGCGGCAGACTGCGATGAAGTTAAAATTGAAATAACAGGAAGTATTAATCCTACGGTTATTAAACCTGCTGAAGGCGACGATTTTATATTTATTGTCCTCCCCGTTCGATTAAAATAAAAGGAGTATATTATGGATATTAAAATAAATACACCGTTTATTAAGCTTGATCAGTTTTTAAAATTTTCAGGAATAGCAATGACCGGCGGAGAAGCAAAATTAATGATAACAGACGGTATTGTTTTCGTGAATGGTGTTCAGGCATCTCAAAGAGGAAAAAAAATATATCCGTCAGATGTTGTGGTAATAAAAGCTGATGACGGTGATATTACTGTTAATGTAGAAGGCTGAAAATGTATATTACAGATATTGAATTAAATAATTTCAGAAATTTTAAAAATCAAAAAATAAAATTAAATAAAGAAATTAATGTTTTTTACGGTAATAATGCGCAGGGAAAAACTAATCTTTTAGAGGCTGTTTATATGGTGTCTATGGGAAAAAGCTTCAGGTTCTGCAAAGATAAAGACATTATCTCTTTTGAAAAAGAACGTGCTGAAATAAACGTAGATTATTTCAGTAATAATATGATAAATAAAAATACCGTTATTTTAAATAAAAACGAAAGAAAAATAATGAAAAAAAACGGATGTATTATTAAAAAAAGAATGGATTTTATAGGAAATCTGAATGTTATTCTTTTTACTCCAGAGGAGCTTGAAATTGTAAAAGAAGGACCTTCTTACAGAAGAAAATTTTTGGATATATGTGCTTCTCAGCTGCGAAAAAAATATCTTTTTGCATTATCTGATTATACGAAGGCTGTTGAACAAAAAAATAAATTACTTAAAGAAAATAATTTATCAACCCTGCCGATATGGAATGAAAGATTAGCCGAATACGGTAGCACAGTTTTATGGTACAGAATTTCTTTATTTAAAAGAATTAAAGAGATGATAAAGCCTGTTTATGGTGAAATAACTGATTTTAAAGAAGAATTAACAAGCTGTTATGTTAAAAGCTTTAAATTTGAAGATAATTTCTCAATTAAAGAAATTAAAACGGCTTTTTTAAAAGCTCTTAAAGAAAGAGAAAAAGATGAAATAGAAGCTTCTGCTTCTTTGATAGGTCCCCACAGAGATGATATTATATTTTATATAAACGGGAAAAACGCAAAGCTTTTCGGTTCTCAGGGACAGCAAAGAAGTATTGTAGTTGCATTAAAGCTTGTACAGGCTGATTTGTTTTATGAAGAAACAGGCGAACATCCTGTTTTGTTGCTTGATGATATAGCAAGCGAGCTTGATGTTACAAGAAGAAATTTTTTGTTTGATAAAATAAAGAAAAAACAAGTTTTAATTACCTGTACTGATGCGGAGAAAATTGAAAATTCAGAAAATGCAGAATATTTCAGGGTTGATAAAGGAAGTATTAGTTAACAACAGTTAACCAATACTTAAAATGTTAATATAAAATGAAGTTATAATGTGTTAACTTATTAAAGGGGGTTGCTTATGTTTTTACATCTCGGAAGTGATGTTATGGTCTTTGTCAAGGATATAATTGCTATTTTTGATTTTGAAACAACCACTTTATCTAAAATTACGAGAGAGTTTTTAAGCATATCCGAAGAAGAAGAATTTATAATAAATGTATCTGAGGAGGATTTGCCTAAATCCTTTATAATAACAGAGGTAGACAGAAAAAGTAAAATTTATATATCGCCTATTTCTTCAGTTACTTTAAATAAAAGGTTTGAAGAAATTTACGGCGAAGATGTATATATATTTGAATAACGGAGGTAATCATGGATAATCAGAAAGTAAATTCAAATTATGATGAAAATTCCATACAGGTATTGGAGGGTCTTGAAGCCGTAAGAAAACGCCCCGGTATGTATATAGGAAGTACTTCATCAAGAGGCTTGCATCATCTTGTTTATGAAATCGTCGATAACAGTATTGACGAAGCTCTGGCCGGATATTGTAAAAATATCCTGGTAGACATAAACGAGGATAATTCTATTACCGTATCAGATGACGGTCGTGGAATACCTGTAGGAATTCATCCTAAAATGGGTATTCCTACGGTAGAAGTAATTTTTACCGTTCTCCACGCCGGCGGTAAGTTTGGCGGCGAAGGATATAAGGTATCAGGCGGATTGCACGGTGTTGGTGCGTCTGTAGTTAATGCTCTTTCAAGGTATCTTGAGGTTGAGGTTTGTGACGGAAGTCATGTATATACTCAAAGGTATGAAAGAGGCATTACAGCTAAGAAAATGGGTATTATTGGTGATACCGAAAAAACAGGTACAAAAGTTACCTTTATGCCTGATGACGAGGTTTTTGAAACTATAGAATTTGAATATGATATTTTAAAAACAAGACTCCGCGAGCAAGCATTTTTAAATAAAGGTCTCAGAATTGTTCTGACGGATAAACGTACCGATCCCGTTACTACAGATGAGTTTAAGTATGACGGGGGTATTGTTTCATTTGTAGAATATATAAATAAGAATAAAGATGCTATTCACGAAAATGTAATATATTATGAAGCTGAAAAGAACGATGCAATGGTTGAAATTGCAATGCAATACACAACGGGCTATAATGAGAATATTGTAAGCTTTGCAAATAATATAAACACAGCCGAGGGCGGAACACACGAAACAGGCTTTAAAACAGCTCTTACAAAGGTTATCAATGATTACGCAAAAAAATATAACATATTGAAGGAAAATGATAAAAATCTAACCGGCGAGGATGTCCGTGAAGGCTTAACGGCAGTTATAAGCGTAAAGCTTCGCGAAGCTCAGTTTGAGGGTCAGACCAAAACAAAGCTTGGTAACAGCGAAATTCGCAGTCTTGTAGATGGTGCCGTAAGCGAAAAATTTGAGGCTTTTATGGAAGAAAATCCACAGATAGCTAAAACAATAGTTGATAAGGCAATGACAGCTTCAAGAGCAAGAGAAGCGGCGAAAAGGGCAAGAGATTTAACAAGAAGGTCTACTGCATTAGGTGGTCTTTCTATGCCTGAGAAATTGGCTGATTGCCGAATTAAAGAAGCAGCAGGAACAGAGATATATATCGTAGAGGGTGACTCTGCGGGTGGTAGTGCAAAGCAAGGAAGAGACAGTAGCTTCCAGGCTATCCTCGCCCTCTGGGGGAAGATGCTCAATGTTGAAAAATCAAGAGTTGATAAGGTTTTAAATAACGAAAAGCTTGAGCCTGTTATAAGAGCCCTGGGTGCGGGTATAGGCGAAGAATTTGATGTTTCTAAGCTGAGATATGAACGCGTTATAATAATGGCCGATGCCGATGTTGACGGTGCTCATATAAGAACACTTCTTTTAACCTTCTTCTTCAGATATATGAGACCTCTTATAGAAAACGGAAATGTGTATATAGCACAACCCCCTCTTTATAAGGTATATAAAGGAAAAAATGAAAAATATGCCTATAGCGATGATGAATTAAATGAAGCACTTAAAGAGATTGGTGAAGATGCAAAAATCCAGCGATATAAAGGTCTCGGTGAAATGAATCCGCAGCAGCTTTGGGAGACTACAATGGACCCTGCTACAAGAACTATACTGAGAGTTGAAATGGAAGATGCCATTGCGGCAGACGAAATATTTACAATTCTTATGGGTGATAAGGTAGAACCCAGACGTGAATTTATAGAAGTTAATGCTAAATATGTAACTAATCTTGATATATAAATATTATTTAGTTAACAAACGATAACCAATAAAGAGTTTATTTAAGTTAACAATTGATAACTAAATAATTACGAAAGGAAATATGTACAATGGATAACAGTAACGAAAAGGTTATACCGGTTGATATACAAAAGGAAATGAAAAAATCTTACATTGATTATGCAATGAGCGTTATTGTAGGTCGTGCATTACCGGATGTAAGAGACGGACTTAAGCCGGTACACAGAAGAATATTATATACTATGTATGAGGACGGATTTACTCCCGACAAACAGTACAGAAAATGTGCAACTACAGTCGGTGACGTGCTTGGTAAGTACCATCCCCATGGAGATGCGTCTGTATATGATGCTCTTGTAAGACTTGCGCAGGATTTTTCTCTCAGATATACGTTAGTTGACGGTCACGGAAACTTCGGTTCTGTAGACGGTGACCCACCTGCCGCCTACCGTTATACTGAGGCAAGAATGTCTAAAATATCTATGGAAATGTTGACCGATATAGATAAGGAAACAGTAAATTTTGTACCTAACTTTGATGAAACAACCAAAGAACCCTGGGTACTGCCTTCGAGATTTCCGAATTTGTTGGTAAACGGCTCATCCGGTATAGCTGTAGGTATGGCTACAAATATACCTCCCCATAATCTATGCGAGGTTATTGACGGATGTATAGCAATGATTGATAATCCTGATATTGATATTGACGAGCTTATGGAATATATAAAAGGTCCTGATTTTCCGACAAAAGGTATTATTTACGGCTTATCAGGAATAAGAGCCGCATATAAAACCGGCAGAGGAAAGGTCATAATAAGAGCAAGGGCTGAAATAGAAGAACATAAAAACAAACAAGCTATTGTCGTAACGGAAATACCGTATCAGGTTAATAAAACACGTCTTATTGAGGCGATTGCAAACTTAGTGAAAAATAAGACAATAGAAGGAATAAGCGACTTAAACGACGAATCGGGCAAAGAAGGTATGCGAATAGTAATTGAATTAAAACGCGAGGCAAATGCCAATGTAGTTTTAAATCAATTATATAAATTTACTCAGATGCAGGAAACCTTTGGTGTAATAATGCTTGCCCTGCACGAGGATCAGCCTAAAGTACTTAATCTTCAGCAGATGATAAGATATTATCTGGACCACCAGGAAGATGTAATTATAAGAAGAACAAAATATAATCTTAAAAAAGCAGAAGCGAGAGTTCATATACTTGAAGGTCTCAGAATAGCAATTTCAAATATAGATGCAGTTATTGAAACAATAAGAAGTGCCTATAATGATGCAAAACAAAAGCTTATGGACAGGTTTGAATTAAGTGAAATTCAGGCGCAGGCTATTCTTGATATGAGACTTGCAAGACTTCAGGGGCTTGAAAAGGAAAAGATAGACAATGAATATAATGAGCTTAATGAGAAAATAGCTTATTATAAGAATATTTTATCTGATTCTAATATTGTAAATGATATTATCAAGCAGGAGCTTACGGAAATTAAGGGAAAATACGGTGATGAGAGAAAGACTGAAATAACAACATCTGATTATGATATTGATATTGAAGATTTAATTCCTGTTGAAGATAATGTAATAAGTATGACTCACCTGGGATATATCAAACGCCAGCCCATTGACACTTATAAGAGTCAGAGAAGGGGAGGCAGAGGAATTAGCGGAATGAGCTTCCGTGAAGAGGATTTTGCGGAAGGCATTATGGTTGCATCTTCTCACGATATATTGATGTTCTTTACAAATAAGGCGAGAATGCATAAGATAAAAGCGTATAAGATACCCGAAACAAGCAGGCAGGCTAAGGGAACGGCTATAGTAAATCTTCTGCAGCTTGAAGCTGATGAGAAGGTAACGGCTATTATCCCGGTTAAGGAATTTGAAGAAGATAAGTATCTTATAATGCTCACTAAGTACGGTATTATAAAGAAAACGGAGCTTATAAAGTATAACACAAAAATAAAAGGCGGTCTCATAGCCATTAAGCTTGACGAAGGAGATGAGCTTATTGAGGTTAAGCTGACGGACGGCACGAAAGAAATGATACTCGGCACCCATAAGGGTATGGCTATCAAATTTGATGAAAACGACGTCAGAACAGTAGGCAGAGATGCAAGAGGCGTTAAAGCTCTTAAACTTAAGTCAGGCGATTATGTAGTGGGAATGGAAATAGCTGACGAAGGAAAATATTTGCTTTCAGTATCTGAAAACGGCTATGGAAAACGCACAGAGGTCAGCGAATATAATATTCAGGCAAGAGGCGGCCTTGGTGTTAAAAATTACGCAATAACAGAGAAAACAGGTAATATAATAGGTATGAAGGCTGTAAACGACGAAGATATAATTATAATGACATCAGGTGGTGTAGTTATAAGAATAGACTCAGAAGAAATCAGGGTTTGCGGCAGGGTTTCTCAGGGTGTTAAGCTTATAAGAACGGATGAGGAAAATCGCGTTAAGTTTATCGCCAAGATAGATAAGGAAGAAGAAGCCGAAGAAGAAACTACGGCGGAGACAGAAACAAAAGAATAGGTTATTTAATCGGAGATGCGAGGCATCTCCGATTAATGTTTCACGTGAAACATTTTAAAAAAATCCATAAAAAACTATTGAAATGTGCTTAAAAAAATGTTATAATAGTAATATGTTCAGATAAAATTTTTAAGGAGAAAAAGCTATGAAAATAATATCAATAGCAAATCAAAAGGGTGGAGTAGGAAAAACAACCACTGCCATAAATTTATCTGCTGCTATTGCAGAGCTCGGAAAAAAAGTATTACTTATAGATGTTGACCCGCAAGGTAATGCAACAAGTGGACTCGGTCTTGAGATTGAGAGTGATGATTATACAATTTATGATGTTTTGATTAATGACCTTCCTCTTGAGGATGCAGTTGTAAAAACAGATTTTAATAATTTGTGGATATGTCCGTCAACAGAATCTCTTGCAGGTGCTGAAATTGAGCTTGTATCGGAGGAGGAAAGGGAGTTTAAGCTTAAAAAAGCAATAGCCTCTCTTGATATGGACTTTGATTATATTTTCTTAGATTGTCCGCCGTCCTTCGGGCTGGTTACTTTAAATTGTCTCACAGCTACCGATACTGTTTTAATTCCTATTCAGTGTGAATACTATGCCTTAGAGGGAGTAAGCCTTTTAACAAGTAATATAAGAAGGGTAAAGTCTTCCTTTAATCCTAAAATAGATATTGAAGGCGTGCTTCTGACAATGCTTGATGCCCGAACAAATTTGGGGGTTCAGGTGGTTGAAGAGGTGAAAAAATATTTTCCGGGGAAGGTTTATGCCAGCATAATTCCGAGAAATGTAAGACTTAGTGAAGCACCCAGCTATGGACAACCTATAAATATATACGACCCGTCCTCAAAGGGAGCTGAGGCATATATGGCACTCGGCGAGGAAGTATTAATGCTTAATGAGAGGTGATTGATGTGAAGAAAAAACCGGGTGGGCTTGGTAAGGGGATTTCGGCGTTAGTACCTGAAATTGACTTATCTGATGTGAAAAAAGAAACGGACAAGGTCTTAACTTTAAAAATATCAATGGTAGAACCTAATCCGCTGCAACCGAGAAAAAGTTTTGATGTTGAAAAGCTTAAGGCTCTTGCGGCTTCTATTGAGGAGCATGGAATTTTACAGCCTATTGTTGTAAAACAAAACGATAATGGATTTTACACCATAGTCGCAGGGGAAAGAAGGTGGCGTGCGGCTAAAATGGTAGGGAAAACAGAGGTGCCTGTTATCATTAAGGAATATGATGACAAAACGGTTTCTGAGGTTGCTTTGATAGAAAATCTGCAACGTGAGGACTTAAACCCAATAGAAGAAGCAATGGGGTATGAGAGGCTTGTTAAGGAATTTAATATGACGCAGGAACAGCTAAGCCTGAAGGTCGGCAAAAGCAGGTCTGCAATTACGAACTCACTCAGACTTTTAAATCTTGCACCAAGCGTACAAAAGCTGGTGAAACAGCAGGAAATATCAGCGGGTCACGCCAGAGCAATCCTCGCTATAGGAGATGCGGACGAGCAGGAAAAAGCAGCGTATCTCATAATCGAAAAGGATTGGTCTGTGAGACAGATTGAAAATTATGTAAACCAATTATCAAAAAATAAAAAACCTGAGGACAAGACTCAGACAAAGCTTAATATTGCAAAAGCAGAAATCGAAAATTTGCTTACCGGCAGCTTGGGAACTAAAGTAAAAATCAGCCAAAACAAAAATAAAGGTAAGATAGAAATAGAATTTTATGATAAGGAAAGCTTTGACAAAATTGTAAAACTGTTGAGAAGGGATTGATAAAAATGTTAGATATTAAAGTACTTAGAAACGACTATGAAAGAATTGTCGAAATAATGAAGGTAAGAGGTGAAAACGTAGGGGATATAAGCAAGGTTTTGGAGCTTGATGAAAAAAGAAGACAGCTTCTTTACAATACAGAAACTCTTAAAGCAAAGCAAAATGAGGCATCTAAAAAAATACCTGCTCTTAAAAAGGAAGGTAAGGATGTAAGTGAAATTTTTGCTGAAATGAAGGATATTTCCGAAAAAGTTAAAGAGCTTGATGCTCAGGTAAGAGACATTGATGAGGCAATCAAAGCAATAATGATGACCATACCTAACACGCCTCACGAATCTGTGCCTGTAGGCGAAACAGACGAGGATAATGTTGAGATAAGAAAATGGTCAGAACCTACGAAATTTGATTTTGAACCTAAAGCCCATTGGGATATAGGTGAGAATTTAGGTATCCTGGATTTTGCAACAGGTGCAAAGGTATCAGGCTCAAGATTTACTTTCTATAAAAATGCAGGTGCAAGACTTGAACGTTCAATTATAAGCTTTTTCCTTGATACTCATACCTTGAAAAACGGCTATGAAGAAGTATTACCGCCTTATATGGTGCTTCGTGAAAGTATGGTAGGCACAGGTCAGCTTCCTAAATTTGAAGAGGACGCATATAAAACCGTAGGCGACGAATATTTCCTTATTCCTACAGCAGAGGTACCTGTTACAAATATGTACAGAGATGAAATCCTTGACGGCAAGAATATGCCTATAAAGCATGTCGCATATTCTGCTTGCTTCCGTGCAGAAGCAGGCTCCGCGGGCAGAGACACAAGAGGGCTCATCAGACAGCATCAGTTTAA
The DNA here is from genome assembly GCA_045534775.1 of Clostridia bacterium. GTDB lineage: Bacteria > Bacillota > Clostridia > RUG12999 > RUG12999 > JAZOTK01. The sequence continues at coordinate 42,796 of JAZSKI010000017.1, forward strand.
CAAGGTAGAATTGGTAAAATTTGCCAAACCCGAGGAATCCTACGAAGAGCTTGAAAAGCTCACAAGAGATGCAGAAAGTGTCCTGCAGCTTTTAGGCTTGCCCTACAGAGTTGTAAATATCTGCACGGGGGACTTAGGCTTCACAGCGGCTAAAAAATATGATATTGAAGTTTGGATGCCGAGCTATAACAGATATGTTGAAATTTCTTCGTGCTCAAACTTTGAAGATTTCCAGGCAAGACGCGCCAATATCAAATTTAAGAACGACGTAAAGGATAAGGCTCAATTTGTTCATACGTTAAACGGTTCGGGCGTAGCAATAGGAAGAACAGTAGCGGCAATTCTGGAAAACTATCAGAACGCCGACGGCAGCGTAACCGTACCCGAAGTATTACGTCCTTATATGGGAATGGATGTAATAAGATAAATATTTTATGCCAATTAATAAACGGCAAATATGATTTTAAAGAATTGTGGTTAAGAGGGATAAAAATGAAAAAAGTATTAACATTAGCACTTGCACTTATTATGACAATTTCACTTGTTTCCTGCGGAAACAGTACAGCTGTGCATGATGAACCCGATAAAGCAGCAGATGCTACAAGCTCAGAGACACCTGCCTTTGATACAAGTTGGGCAAGCAATGACTTTGAAGCAATGATTCCGGAGCTTCCTTTTAAGGGCTGGAATGCCGGCGAAGAAACGGACTCAAGCTATGAATTGGAGCTGGAAGACTTAAAGACAGCAAACGGTGCGGATACTGCCTCCGGTTTTGAAGAAGATAAAGACAAGCTTATTACCTACATTAATTCTCTGACTGAATATGGTTTTTCTGTAGAAGAAACAGGGGAAAATTATAAGTGGCTTGTGACAACTAAAGAAGGTAATACTGTTGAATTTATGTGTGCTGACGGATTTTGCCGGATAACATTCACTAAGGCAAGCTGACGGCATATACAGACAGTCTGTTTTGAGGTTGTGTGAACCCTATTTTACAGAATTATACTATGAGGGGGTGAGGTAATTTGTGCCTTGCCCCTCAGTTAGGTTGTTTATAACAGGTAATTTGTGCCTGTTATAACAGCCGGCATATTAACATAACTATGCAAAGGAAGATGGAAATGCCGTCAATAACTGAGATTACGGGGGATATTCTTATAAACAATGCCGATAAAATTGAAATAATTGAAATGGCTGTTTATCAGAAAGACAAAAAAATAATTTTAAAAATAAAACCTGACAGATTTTTATGTCTGGATGAAATTAATATAATAAAAGGCAGTCTGAATAAAAAATTCAAAGGGTTTAAAACGGAGATTTCCTGCGATTATAAGGACCTTGATTTAAAAGGCTCGGTTTTGCCTGTTTACAGCGAATATGTTTTAGACAAAATCTACAGGGGAAATCTTATAACCAAATGTGCTTTATTTAATTCGGTATGGCGAATATCGGATGATGAGCTTATAATTCAGATTAAATTTGAAGGTATGCACCTCATAAACGAAGGTACGGCAAAAAAGATTTCTGCTGTTATATTTGAGGAAACAGGCAGAAAATATAACGTATTTTTTACCGACGGATTAAATGAACAGGAAATAAAAAATATAATATCCAAGAGAGCAGAGGTTGTTGAAAAAAATGTACCTACGGAAATTATAGTTAAAAAACCCACAGAGACGGTGCCTATGCCCATACCCGAAAATTTGCCTATTTCTATGGAAGAAACGGAACATATTGCAACCATAAGGGGGAAGAAAATCACAGAAAAACCGATAGCGATAGCTAAAATCACAGGCGAAATGAATGCGGTAACTGTTCAGGGCGATGTTTTAAATATTGAAACCCGAGAGCTTAAATCGGGCAGAGTTTTAGTAAGCCTTGCCATAACGGATTATACAAGCTCAATTAAGGTGAAGCTTTTTGAAGGAGCGAAAAACGAAGCGGAAGAAGAGAAAAAGGAACGTGCAAAAGCGAAGCTTGATAAAATTCTTGCAAGAATAAAAAAAGATGTCAGAATTATATTAAGCGGAAGAGTCCAATTTGATGATTTTGATAAAGAGCTGGTTATTATGGGAACTAACATTAACCGAATTGAAAAAGAAGAAAGAATGGATAACGCCGAAGTTAAACGTGTTGAGCTTCATATGCACACTCAAATGTCTGCTATGGATGGGCTTGCCTCCGCCAAGGCATTGATTTTACGTGCCGTAAAATGGGGGCACAAAGCTATTGCAGTTACGGACCATGGCGTAGTTCAGGCATTCCCGGAAGCCTTTGATGTTGCGAGGAAAAACAATATCAAGGTGCTGTATGGTGTAGAAGGCTACCTGCGCCGCGAATCTGTTAACATAGTTTATAATGCAAAGGACGACAGTACGATAAATTCTTCTTTTGTGGTATTTGATATAGAAACAACGGGCTTTAGTCCCGTAAACGACAGTATAATAGAAGTAGGGGCGGTTAAGATTGCAGGAGGTGAAATAATCAACCGTTACAGTAGCTTTGTAAATCCTCACAGGAGCATACCTGAAAATATTACAGAGCTTACTAGTATAACCAATGAAATGGTAGCAGACGCACCGGATATAAAACAGGTTATGGAAGAATTTAACGAGTTTTCAAAGGACTGTATTTTAGTGGCACATAACGCAAATTTTGATGTAGGCTTTATGCGTGCCAATGCATCGGCTTTGGGAATTGGGTTTGATTACTGTTACCTTGACACCTTAGAGCTGTGCCGTGCTATGTTTCCTGACCAGAAACGTCACGGACTTGCGGCTATGGTTAAGCTTCTCAACATAAATCTCGCTAATCACCACCGTGCGGTGGATGATGCGGAGGCTACCGCTGAGGTGCTGAAATATTGTTTTGGTATGTTAAAGGAAATGAATATTACAGAAATTGACGATTTAAATATAATGCTCAGCCCGGATAACGAGAAAAAGATGAAAAATTATCACGTTATCATTATTGCGAAGAATAAAAAAGGGTTGGAGAATTTATATCATATAATTTCCGAATCTCATTTAAATCATTTTTATAAACGCCCCATAATGCCAAGAAGCCTTATAAATAAATATCGCGAAGGGCTTATTATAGGCTCGGCGTGCGAAGGGGGAGAGCTGTACCAGGCGATACTTAACGGGAAGAAAGAGAAGGATCTTGAAAATATTATAGAATTCTATGATTATCTCGAAATTCAACCTGACGGCAATAATGAATTTATGGTAAGAAACGGCAGAGTTGACGGAGTAAAGGCACTGCAGGCAATTAACAAACGTATAATAGAGCTGGGCAAAAAGGCGGATAAGCTGACGGTTGCCACCTGTGACGTTCATTTTCTTGAACCCCATGATGAGGTGTTCAGAAGAATTTTAATGGACTCTCAGGGCTTTGAGGATGCTGACAATCAGGCTCCGCTGTATTTGAGAACTACCGAAGAAATGCTGGAGGAGTTTAAATATCTGGGCAAAGAGCTTGCATACGAGGTGGTAGTCAAAAACACCAATAAAATCGCAGATATGGTAGAAGAAATTATGCTTCTGCCGGATGAACCCCATACGCCTACTATGGACGGCGCGGAGGAAGATATAGTAAATATTTCTATGGCAAAGGCTCATAAAATTTACGGTGACGACCTTCCCGAAATAGTGCAGGCGAGAATTGACAGAGAGCTTGGCTCAATTATAAAACACGGATTTTCGGTGCTTTATATAATTGCTCAGAAATTGGTTTGGAAATCCCTGGAGGACGGGTATCTGGTAGGCTCAAGAGGTTCGGTAGGCTCATCTTTTATAGCGTTTTTGCTTGATATTACAGAAGTTAATGCTCTGCAACCCCATTATGTTTGCCCTAACTGTAAGCACAGCGAATTTATAACCGACGGTTCGGTGGGTATGGGAATGGATATGGAAGACAAAAACTGTCCGGTGTGCGGCACGCTTTACAATAAAGACGGTCACGATATTCCCTTTGAAACCTTCCTGGGCTTTGACGGCGATAAGGAGCCTGATATTGACCTTAACTTTTCGGGCGAATACCAGCCTAATGCTCATAAATATACCGAAGTGCTGTTCGGCGAAGGCTATACCTTCCGCGCAGGAACGATAGGTACGATAGCGGAAAAAACAGCCTACGGGTTTGTGAAAAAATATATGGACAAACGGGGGCTTAACCCTTCGGCAGCGGAAATAGACCGACTTGTGCAGGGCTGTACGGGCGTAAAACGCACAACGGGCCAGCATCCCGGTGGTATTATGGTTGTGCCGAGAAACGAAGATATACATTGGTTTTGTCCTGTTCAGCATCCCGCTGATGATACGGAAAGTGATATTATAACCACTCATTTTGACTATCATTCAATTTCAGGACGATTACTTAAGCTTGATATATTAGGTCATGATGACCCGACCGTTATCAGGATGCTGGAGGATTTGACGGGTCTTAACGCCAGAACAATTAAAATAGGCGAAGAAAAAACCATGAGCTTGTTTACTTCTACGGAAGCCCTTGGAGTAACGCCCGAAGAAATAGGCACCACCGTAGGCACTTACGGAATACCTGAATTTGGTACGCCATTTGTAAGAAAAATGCTGGTAGATACCAAGCCTACGACCTTTGCGGAGCTGGTACGAATTTCGGGACTTTCCCACGGTACGGACGTTTGGCTTAATAATGCACAGGATTTGGTTCAGGCGGGGACGGTCACTCTGAAAGAAGCAATCTGTACCCGTGATGATATTATGACTTATTTAATCTATCATGGTTTGCCTAAAAAAGATTCCTTTAAAATTATGGAAAGCGTGCGTAAGGGCAAGGGGCTTTCACCTGAATATGAGGCACTGATGCGAGAAAATAATATCGAAGAATGGTATATAGATTCTTGTAAAAAGATAAAATATATGTTCCCGAAGGCTCACGCCTCCGCCTATGTAATGATGGCGTTCAGAATAGCGTATTTTAAGGTTTATTACCCAAAAGAATTTTATTCCGCATATTTTACGGTCCGGGCAGATGAATTTGACGTGAGTCTTATGTTAGGCAGGGAAAATGTTAAAAAGAATATGAAAGAATTTTCAGAAATGGAAAATCCGACAGCAAAAGAGAAAAATGTGCTGACGATTCTCGAAATGTGTAACGAAATGTATGCCCGCGGGCTGGAGTTTTTACCTATAGATATTTATGAATCTGATGCAAAAAAATTTGTTCCCAAGGAAAAGGGTATACTTATACCGCTTAACGCATTGCCGGGTCTTGGCGGCTCGGCGGCAGACAGCGTGGTTGAAGCAAGGAAAGACGGCGAATATTTTAGCATAGAGGATTTCAGGGAAAGAACAAAGGTATCGAAAACCGTAATAGAGCTTCTGAAAGAATTTCATTGCTTAGACGGAATCCCCGAAACAGACCAGGTAACGTTTTTCTGATAAAACAAAAAAATAACCTCTGATAAGAACGGCTGTAAAAAGAGACTTTTCAGAGGTTGTTTTATTTTTTAATACAATAATTACATAATCCGCACAATCATATCGGGAGAAACCTTCAGAATATGTAAGTATTTTTCAATTTCAGCTTTATCGGCAAATTGAGAATTTTGATATTTTTGAGGTTTTTCAATTTTTTCGGCTTTTGAAATTCCAAGAGGGTGATATGGTTCAATATCAACCTGTTTAATTCTGTTTAACCGCTGAAGAAGCTCCCTCAAAGCATAAAAATGGTTTTCATCAAGATTGATTTGAGGAATTATCGGACATCTTAAAATTATTTCAGACCCTCTGTCGTGGAGAAACTGCAAATTATTCAGAATAACACCGTTTTCGGCGCCTACATACCGTAAATGCTTTTCATTATCAAGACATTTAATATCAAACAAAAATACATCTGTATATTTTGCCAGCTCTGCCAGCTTGTCTCTGCTTCCAAAGCCGGAGGTTTCTATACATACATGAATATTTGAATTTTTAGCCTTTTTAGCTAAAGCTATAGCAAAATCCGCCTGAAACAGGGGCTCGCCACCGGAAATTGTCATCCCACCGCCGGAATTTTCAAAAAATGCACTGTCGCGAAGCACCTCTTCAATAATTTCATCGGAGCTTCTGACCTTGCCGCACAGCTCAAGCGCTTTGGAATAACAGCCTTTGGCACATTCACCGCAGTGGGTACAAAGGGCGCGATTATACTTATGGAGATCTTCTGTGCTGTGCAAGGAAAGGGGACAGGCAGATACGCAATATCCGCAGTTGATACATTTTTCTGCATCAAAACAAATTTCAGGGTCGGGATTTTTAGATTCGGGATTATGGCACCAGGCACAGTCTAAAGGGCACCCCTTTAAAAAAACCGTAGTGCGTATCCCGGGACCGTCCTGGGTACAAAATCTTTGTATATTAAAAACAGTTCCTTCCATAACGAATCACCTCGCAGCTTTATTTTATATTTTTTAAGGATTTCAGATATGCATCAATAGCCGCTTCAAATTTATTGTCACCGGGATTATAGTAAACAGAATTCACAATGTTATCGGGCAAATATTGCTGGTTAACATAATTTCCCGGATAGCTGTGAGGATATTTATATCCTTCAGAATGACCGAGTTTTTTCGCACCTGCGTAATGACCATCCTTTAAATGTGACGGTATGTCACCGGTATTTTTAGATGAAAGCTCGCTGAGGGCAGCATCTATTGCACAGATTACAGAATTGGATTTTGGCGAGGTGGCAAGCAATATTACCGCCTGTGCCAACGGTATGCGTGCTTCGGGAAAGCCGAGCTGCAGTGCACTGTCGACACATGATTTTACTATGGAAGCGGCGGTAGGATAGGCAAGACCTATATCCTCCGATGCTATAACAATGAGGCGGCGGCAAATCGAAAGCAAATCACCGCCGGCAATAAGCCGCGCGAGATAGTGGAGAGATGCGTTTACATCACTGCCGCGAATGGATTTCTGAAAAGCACTTAAAATATCATAATGGCTGTCGCCGTCGCGGTCATAGCGTACGGCGGGACGGCTTGTAACCTCGGTTACAAGTTCTAAGGTGATTACATCAGAATTACTCTGAACCAAGGTCATAAAACATACTTCAAGGATATTCAGGGCTTTTCGTACATCACCAAAGGCTATATTTGAAATTTGTGCAACAGCATTATCGTCGATGGATATTTCAGCAGAAAAATCCTTTTTTAACACTTCAAGACCTCTTAAAACGGCAGGTTCAATATCCTCGGCGGCTACAGGTTTGAATTCAAAAACACTGCTTCGACTGAGAATAGCATTATAAACATAAAAATAGGGATTTTCCGTAGTGGAGGCGATAAGGGTTATACTGCCGTTTTCTATATATTCCAGCAAGGCTTGTTGCTGTTTTTTATTAAAATTTTGAATTTCATCAAGATAAAGGACAACACCTTTGAGTCCGTCAAAGCTGTTTAAATCTTTAGCAATAGCTTTTATATCACTTACCGAACCTGTGGTTGCGTTTATGTAATACAGTTTTTTATCGGCGCGGGCGGCGGCAATTCGTGCAACGGTTGTTTTGCCTGTTCCCGAAGGCCCGTAAAATATCATATTCGGCAAGGTGTTCCCTTCAATTAATCGGCGAAGCACCTTTCCCTCGGATATTAAATGCTGCTGTCCTACTACTTCATCAAGGGATGAAGGACGTATTCGGTCTGCAAGGGGTTGCATAACACCCGCTCCCTTCAATAAGAGGTGCATCTGCCGATGCACCTTTTAAAATCTGATTATTTACTATATAAAGGATATTTATCGCAAAGAGCGGTAACGCCTGCTTTAATTTCATCCTTCTTTGTTTCAAATTCGGTAATTGCCAGCTTGATAAGATGGGCAATGGTTTTCATATCCTCTTCCTTCATTCCTCTTGAAGTAACAGCGGGAGTTCCTATTCTGATACCGCTTGTTACAAACGGACTTAAGGTCTCGCAGGGGATAGTGTTTTTATTAACGGTAATTGAAACCTCATCAAGCATATGCTCTGCATCTTTACCTGTTACACCGAATTTTGTAAGATTTACAAGCATAAGGTGATTATCGGTTCCGCCGGAAACAATCTCAAAGCCCTCATCAATAAGAGACTGACAAAGTGCAGCGGCATTTTTAACAATCTGTTGCTGATATGCTTTAAATTCGGGAGAAAGAGCTTCCTTCAGACAAACAGCCTTAGCAGCGATTACGTGCATCAAAGGCCCGCCCTGTATTCCGGGGAATATTGCTTTATTTATAGCAGCGGCGTGTTCTTCCTTGCACAAAATAAGACCACCGCGGGGACCGCGAAGAGTTTTATGGGTCGTTGTTGTAACAAAATCCGCATAAGGTACGGGATTGGGATGAAGACCTGCGGCTACAAGACCTGCAATATGTGCCATATCAACCATAAAATATGCGCCGACTTCATCAGCTATTTCTTTAAATTTTGCGAAATCAATAGTTCTTGAATATGCACTTGCACCTGCAAGAATAAGCTTAGGCTTATTTTCCAAAGCAAGACGTCTGATTTCATCATAATCTATAGTTTCGGTTTTTTCGGATACACCATAAGGTACAATATTAAAATATTTACCGGAAATATTTACGGGACTGCCGTGAGACAGGTGACCGCCGTGTGATAAATTCATACTGAGGACGGTATCACCGGGCTGAAGCACCGCAAAGAATACTGCAAGGTTTGCACTTGCACCGGAATGGGGCTGTACATTAGCGTGGTCAGCACCGAACAATTCCTTTGCACGTTCAATGGCGAGAGATTCTGCCATATCAACATATTCGCAACCGCCGTAATATCTTTTTCCGGGATAACCCTCTGCATATTTATTGGTAAGGGGAGTTCCCATAGCTTCGATTACTGCATTTGAAACAAAGTTTTCAGATGCAATAAGTTCGATTTTGTTACGCTGACGGTTAACCTCAAGCTCAATGACATCGGCAAGCTCAGGATCAACCTTTCTTATTTCGTCTGTTGTATACATTTGATAACCTCCAAAAATTACTATACCTATATTATACAATTAAAATAAAAATTTTGCAATAGTTTTTTGAAAATTTCTTTATAAATATGTATAATTTGCATTTGTAAGGTATATAATAGGAGAAATGGGCATAATTTTACAGTATAAGATGCAAAAAATGCCACGATTAATTGTGCAAAAGGACTAAAAATAACCAAAAGTAAAAAAATAAGCAAAAAAGTGTTGACAAGCGGGGTTAAGATATGATATAATGATAAAGCTGTCGAAAAACAGCGGGAGCATCTTTTTAAAAAAGTTTAAAAAAAGGCTTGACAAAGTTAAAAAGAT
>JAZSKI010000055.1:0-12109 GCA_045534775.1 Clostridia bacterium
ACTCCGATTTCATCTGAAAGCTTTAGAGCTTCCTCTTTAAATTCTTTACTGTACTTTGTCATTTCAAACACCTTTCCTTCTATTTTTATTATATCATATTTTTGGGTGTTTGTCGACTCTATTTATATTATATCATTCCAACGGCAAATGTTGCCGCGCAAGGTCTGCGCAGAAATCCCATAACCATAGGTGCCATACTTTTTTGTCCCATAGAAGAATATGTCGATTCTATAATAGATGGAATACATTCTTCTGCCGCCGACCTTGAAAAATATAATGTGAACGTTGATGTGCATAAAATTGAATATACCAATAGGTTTGAATGTCTGTCCAAGGCTGTTGATATGATAAAAACCCTGTCGAAAAAAAAGTATAACGGCATTGTTTTGTTTCTTTCTTCTATGCTTGAAGATTTAATCGGACTGACCGAACTGATTGACGAGCTGACCGAAAAAGGCATATCCTTTGCAACGGTTGCAAACGACATTCCTGACTGTGCACGCGTTTTGCACGTAGGTATCAACGCCTATACAGCAGGACAGATGGCGGCAGAGCTTCTTGAAATGTCCTGTCGGGGCGAGGATGTAGCTATGCTGGTTACAAGTACATCGTCACCCGTTAATATGGAATATATAAAGGGCTTCACCGAATATTCAGAAAACGGTATATTTTCAAACGTCAAAATCTATGAGCATTTTGACAGTGACAACAAAATATTGGATGCCGTACAGCAAATGCTTTCGGAAAACCCTAATCTGAAAGGAGTTTATATGTCCACCGCAAGCTCCCACAAGGCCTGCGAGCACATCAAAAGCTTAAACAAAGACGGTCTTTTCATAATCACAACCGATTTGCTCAGCGAAACGCCTTCTTTACTGACTGACAAAACAACCACCGCCACTATCTTCCAGAACCCGTATCAGCAGGGGCGAACAGTTGTTAAAATGCTTTATAACTACATAACAAAGAAAAAGGACGAGGGCGTATATCTGCTGGCTCCCCATATAATATTATCGTCAAATCTTAAATATTATCAATAATATATATTTTTGCATATAAATACACCCATCGGATTCCCTTAAGGTCCGTGGGTGTATAATCATTTTTGTTCCAGAAGCTCGCCAATCAGCATTTCTATTGCTGTCCATCCTTCGGTTTTGCCTGTTTTGATTGCAAAATCTGTTTTTGCACATTTTTCTGTCATATTGTAAAAATCTCTGCTTGTACCTCTTCTGGCACCTTCTGCATACTTTTTAGCTATAAAAGGCGACAATCCCAGCTCAGAAGCTATATCACCGTAACGGTTTTCCTCCAATAACACAGAGGCTTTAAGGAGCATTACAGCTTGCCTTCCCAGCAATACCAATATTTTTATGGGCTGTTCTCTGTAAATTTTCAGTTCACCGAGTATTTCATAAGCCCTTACGGCACGTTTTTCAGAAATAGCATCCAGCATTTCAAATATGCGGTTCTTCAGAGATTTCCGAACAATCAAATCCACCTCTGCCACAGATATTTCTTTTTTATCTCCGCAATATGCTATCAGCTTTTCAGCTTCATTTTTCAGATTTTCCATACCCTCATCGCAGGAAAAAACCAGGTGGTCAACGACCTCTCTGCCTGCCTTTATATTTTCTTTCGCAAAAAGCTTTTCGCACCATATCGCCAGCTCCGCCGATGTTTTATACTTAAATTCCGCATAAATCCCTGCTGTCTTCATTTTCTTTACCAGAGCGTTTCTGCCGTCTATATTTTCCTCATCAAAAACTACTGCCAGATATTCGGGGAATTTTTCAATCACTCCCTGCCAAAGCTTTTTCATTTCCTCACTCGTGCTTTTAAAAACTCCGCTGTTTCGGATTATTGCCAGCTTATATTCGCTCATAACGGGAAAAGCCTCTATATAATCGGAAATTGCTTCCGCCGTTGCTTCCTTTTCATCAAACATCCGAATGTTAAATTCAGAAAATCCGTATTCTTCAAATTTGACTCTGATAGCATCTATTGCCATTTTCTTCGCATATTTTTCCTCGCCCGTAAACACGTAAATCCCTGTCAAATCATTGGATTTAAGCTTTTCTTTAAGAAGCTTTATCCCCGCATCCTCTTTAGCCATTTCATTCACCTGCCTTTATCTCGCCTTTTTTATTTATTTTAAATACTATATTGTTATCCCTATCCGTTCTGAAAATTTCACATCCGCTGTCCTCTAATTTCTTTAAAACCTCATCAGACGGATGCCCGTAGCTGTTTTCGCCGCAGCTTATAATTGCATATTTGGGAGCAATCTCTGCTAAAAACTCATCAGAAGTTGAATGTGCGCTTCCATGATGACCGACTTTCAAAACATCTGCCGCAAGGTCATAGTTGTCCACCAGAATTTTCTCCGCCTCGCCACCTGCATCGCCCGTAAGAAGAAAGACCTTTCCTGAGTTTTCCACCCGCAGGACAATACTGTTGTTATTTGTGTAATCCTCTGAAATATTCTCTTTTTGCGGCATTAGTACCGATATTTCCGTTTCCCCGAAGTTAAAGCTGTCGCTTGCTGACGTGTAATAAACCTCCGCACCCTTTTTCATAAAATATTCTGCTAACTCATCTATTACGGGATCGTATTTTTTCGTATGCGGGAAAATTACTTTTTCCACCTCCACGCCTGCACCTACCTGCTTTGCCCCACCGCTGTGGTCACTGTCGGAATGGGTTATAAACAGCATATCCAGGGTTGTAACACCTCTGTCTTTGAGATATTCCACGCTTTCAAGACTGTTTTCTCTTCCCGCATCTATTAAAACATTTTCACCCTTTTGCCTGATGAAAATACTGTCACCTTGTCCCACATTTATAAATTCTATTCTAAACAAATTATATTCACAGACCTGCACAAAAGCTACCGCTATTCCGCTTACTGCTACAAGTGCCGACATTACCAACGCCGCTTTTATTCCCTTGCGGTGCAGCATTATGTAAGCCAAGCCTATGATAGCTGCCATAAGTATCAGCATTAACGCAGAAGGTGTCATTATGCTGATATTTATGAATTCCAGTCGAGCCAGCCCATTTGCCATTATAAGAATCAGTTTTACAAGCGGTTTAACCGCAAAAGCCATTATATCTCCTATAAACGGCAGTATTGCAACAATTAACCCGCCTGTAAACAGCGCCGACACAAAGGGTAAAATTATTATATTTGCAAATATTCCTATAATATTAATTTTATTCAATACTGTTGCGGTTACGGGCAGAGTCATTAAATTTACCGCTACGCTTGCCGCAAAGGTTGTTTTTACTGTGACGGGAATAAAGTCAGGCAGCAGAGCTTCAATGGGATTTGCAAAAAGATATAAGCCCGTTATTGCCGAAAAGGATAATAAAAAGCCTGTATCAAAAATAGAAAAAGGGTTTATCAGCAATATGATGAAAGCTCCCGAAACCAGCGAGGTTACAAAATCATCTCCCCTGTTTGTAAGAGTTGCCGCCATTACAGCGATGCTCATAATTGCCGCACGTATTGCCGAAGGTACAAAGCCTAAAATAAACACATACAGCAAAATCACAAAAATCGAAAGTGCCGACCTTGATTTTCTGCCGATTCCTATCAACCCGCCCAGATACATAATACCCATTACGAGAATGGAAACGTGCATTCCCGATACAGCCACAATATGAGAAATTCCGCAATCAGCAAAATTATTATTCATATTATCGGTAAAACCGTCTTTATCTCCCAAAATCAACCCTTTTATAAATTCGCCTTCGTTCCCGCCCATACGGGTTTCGATATTTTCTTTTATTTTTTCGCGGATATTAAAAGCCGCTGTTTTTAAATCGGGTTTATATTCCATAAATTCGATTCGGTTTACGCCTACAAACATAGTCGCACGAATATCATCGGTTTTCAGATAAAGCTTATAGTTAAATCCGCCTTTGTTGCGGTTTTCCATAGGTTTTATATATCTACCATTTATCCTGATTATATCGCCTGCGCGAAAATTTATTCTTCCTCTGCAATATACACGGATGTTTCCGCCGCATTTATAGGTTTTCCCGTAAAGAGATATTTCCTTTTGTGCAACAGTCATAACAAAATTATCATCTTTCTGTTTTGGCGGCTCTGTCACCTTGCCTGTTACGGCTACGTATTTATCGGAAAAGGTTTTAATTTCCTTTTCACTTCTTGCAGCGGCTGCACAAAAGGTTATCATACCTGCCGCAAAAACCGCCGCAAGCAGGATAAGCCTTTCAGGATGTTTGTCCCTGCCGATTTTTATAAGTATAACAAAGGCAAACATTACCGCCGCAATAAACGTATAATTGCCGGCTATGGCACAAGCTGCCATACCGGCAATGAAAATTAGAAGATAGCTTGCTAAAATCCGATTATTCATAATCCTTACACAAAAACGCTCTTATATATCCTTTATCTTTGGTAGTAGAATCTATGTAAAATCCTCTGCTGTAATAAAATCTGATAAGCCCTCTGTTCTTGGACGCTGTATGCAGCTGCAACTGTTTTACGTGACATTTTTTCATAATATCATCAACGGCGTGCATCATACTTTTACCGATACCCATATTCTGTTTTTCAGGGCTAACGCCAAATCTGCTCAGATATGCAATGCCATCTCCACACACTTCTATTCTGAGGCTTCCTACAATTTCATCACCTGTGTATGCAACCAGAACCCATTTAGTATCAATATCATTTTTTATCTCATCATAGGTTTCGCTAAGTGCCGAAATAGAATCCAGCCCTACGGTTTTAACGTACAGCTTAAATGCCTTGTCCATTATCTCCTGTATTTTCGGTATATCCTCTATCGTTGCCTGTCTTATATTAAGACCTGAATTAAAATCAGGCATTAAAATCATTTTTCTCACCTACTTCATTAATTTTACCATAACTGCCTTCTGTGCGTGGAGTCTGTTTTCAGCTTCGTCAAAGATTGCAGAATTTTCACCGTCAATAACCTCTTCCGATACTTCATAGCCTCTGTACGCGGGCAGGCAATGGAGGAATATTGCATCCTTTTTCGCACCGCTCATAAGCTCAGTTGTTACTTCAAAGCCTTTGAAATCGTTTATTCTCTGCTGTTTTTCACTTTCCTGACCCATACTTACCCACGTATCGGTATAAACCGCATCGGCATCCTTTATTGCTTCCTTCGGGTCCTTTGTAATTACAACCTTGCTGCCCGTTTCTTTAGCGATTTCCATTGCGGCTTCCACAATTTCTTCGTTACATTTATATTTATCGGGAGTGGCTATGCTTATATCCATACCCACTTTTGTGCAACCGAAAAGAAGGGAATGTGCCATATTATTTCCATCACCTACATAACACATTTTAAGCCCTTTAAAGCTTTTTCCCTTATATTCCTGTACGGTCATCAAATCCGCCAGCACCTGGCAGGGGTGCAGTAAATCCGTCAGTCCGTTTATCACGGGAATATCTGCATGAAGTGCCAGCTCTTCAACCTGCTTCTGGTCAAAGGTTCTTATCATAATACCATCAATAAATCTTGATAATACCTTTGCCGTATCGTGAACGCACTCACCTCTTCCAAGCTGAATGTCGTTGGAGCTTAAAAACAATGCGTGACCACCAAGCTGATACATTCCGACCTCAAAGGACACTCGGGTTCTTGTAGAGGATTTGGCAAATATCATCCCTAATGTTTTGCCTTTAAGTATATGATGCGCTCTGCCTGCCTTGTTGTCCGCCTTAAGCTCATGGGCAAGCTCTAAAATTTCATTGATTTCTGCTGTTGTTAAATCTTTAAGACTGAGTAAATCCGTCAAATTAAACATTCCTTTCCTTTAATATTTCTTCAAATATCTTTATAAACCCGTCAATATCCTCTTTCTTCACCGTAAGAGGCGGCAATATACGAAGTACCTCTGCACCTGCCGTACCTGCCAGGTATTTTTTCTCAAACATTTTCTTCACAATATCCGCCGCACCGGGAATTTCAACGCCTATAATAAGACCCATACCGCGAATTTCTTTTATTTCGCTGTATTTTTCCTTTAACTCTTTAAGGGCTTCTCTGAAATATGTACCCATTTTTTCGGCATTCGCCACTATATTTTCTTTACCGAATATATCAAACACCAGACAGCCTGCCTTAGATGCAAGCGGATTGCCGCCGAAGGTTGAACCGTGGTCCCCCGGTGTAAAGGCCTCCGCCACCTCTCCCTTAGCACATACAGCACCTATGGGAATACCGTTCCCAAGTGCCTTTGCCAGGGTAAAAATATCAGGCTCAACACCGTAATTTTCATAGGCGAACATTTTACCCGTTCTGCCCATACCCGTCTGTACCTCGTCATCTATAAGAAGTATACCCTTTTCATCACAAAGGCTTCTCACCTTCTTTGCGTACTCGCCGTCTAAAGGATGAACGCCGCCTTCGCCCTGTATGAATTCAATCATAATTGCCGCCGTTTTATCGGTAACTGCCCGTTCAAGAGCTTTAAAATCGTTTGCCGGCACGTGAGAAAAGCCGGGCGTAAGCGGTCTGTAGGGCTTTTGATATTTCTCCTGACCCGTTGCCGCAACAGTAGTTATTGTTCTGCCGTGAAAGGAGTGTTCCAAGGTGATTATCTCGGTCCTGTCGATTCCTTTTTTATAAAAATACATTTTTGCCAGCTTTATTGCACCTTCGTTTGCCTCAGCTCCCGAATTTGCCAGAAATACTCTGTCAGCACAGGAATTTTCCGTTATCTTCCCTGCCAGCTCCGCCTGACTTTTGATATAATAAAGGCTTGAGGTGTGGATAAGCTTTTCCACCTGCTCCTTAATACCTTCCACAAAATCAGGATGGCTGTGTCCTAAAGAAGTCACCGCTATTCCCGCAAAAAAATCCTTATATTCATTCCCCTGCGTATCATAGAGGTTAATTCCCTTACCCTTTTCAAAGCAAACCGGAGTTCTGCTTCCAAAGGTATTCATATAATATTTGTCCGTATCGGCAATTATATTATTTAACATTTTTTCATCTCCATAGTCCTTTTTGTATAATTATACAACTTTTTGAATAAATATTCAATATGCAAATTACATAATTATCCTTGCCTTAAAGCAGTCAAATTAATCTATTTTTACCATTTTCCCCTCGCTGTCATCATATATATCGCCGTTTGCAGCAACTACGCAATATATCCCTTTCATTACTGCGTCCTGTAAATCCGCTTTATCCGCACCGAAGGTATAACAGCTGTGGGCTTCGCCGTTTATAGCTACGCTTACCGTCTTTTTATCTGATGCCGATACCACGAAGGCGTTTTCGCCAAACTGTTTTTTTGCCGCCTCGCAGGCAATATTATAAGCTTCCTCGAAGGTTATTTCTTTACCCTCCTCCGTCTGTTCGGGAGATGTATAGGTAAGTCTCAGTATTTCCCTTTCGTCCTGCTGTTTCATTCTTGCTTTAACGGCAAAATACGTGCCTATACCTACAGCCGTCGCCCCTAAAAACATAGCACCTGCAATTAACGCATTATTTCTCTTTTTGTTTTTTAATACCTTTCCGTAATCCATAAAATCCGCCTCCTTATTTTATCTTTGCAATACTGTCGTCTTCTTTAATTTCAAATATTTCGCCGCTGTTTGCATCAAAATAGAAATTTTTTATCTGCGTGCTGTCGCCGCCCGTCATATCTATTTTTGCCGCACCGAACATATAACAGCTACGGATTTTGCCTTCTGTCTCCACCTCTTTTATTTTACCCTCGTCGGTGGGAATAACAAGCGTGCCTTCGCCCATAATTTCGGCAGTAAGCTTTTCGATTTCCGCCGTTGCCGTATCATTTGGAATAATCTTTACGCCCTCCGGCACTTCTTCCTTTTTCGCTTCGGGGGTAGCTGTCGCAGTTACTGCGGTTCCTGCCGTAGCTTCTGCCGTAGCTTCTGCCATGGTTTCTGCCGTAGTTTCTGCCATAGCCTCTGCTGTAGCTGTTGCCGCTACCGCTGGGGGTTCCTCTGTTTTTTCTTTTTTATTGCATCCGCAACCGCTCAGGGTCGCCGTTGCCATCACCGCTGCCATCAGAATTATACCTGTTTTTTTATTCATTTTCTTCATCTCCTGTTTTTATATCTACATATTTGTAATCTGTTTTCTCTATTTTAGCCGAGCCTCCGGAAATATCGGTAATTTTATTCTCAAAATCGGCTTCTTCGCCCGATTTTACCCCTACCGTCAAAGTTACAATATCCGTATAAATTTTATCTTCGATAAAATATTCGTTGCCGATGGCGTGTTCGATTTTTCCCGACAGGTTATAATCACATTCCACCTTATATATACTGCACAGACGGCGGATTACGGGCGACGCATCAGCTACGGCATCGGCCGCCGCCTTTCCGTAAGCTCTCACCAAGCCTCCCGTACCTAAAAGGGTTCCGCCGAAATATCGGGTTACCACCACTGCCACATCTGTCAGATTCTGTTTCCGCAGAGTATCAAGCACCGGCATTCCCGCTGTCCCCGACGGTTCTCCGTCATCGGTAAATCTTTGAATATTATTCTCCTGCACCACATAGGCATAAACATTGTGCCTTGCATCGGCATATTTTTTCTTTACCGCACCGATAAATTCCAACGCCTCTGCTTCCGTTGTTACAGGATAAACATTCCCGATAAACTCTGATTTTTTTTCAACATATAAGCTTTCGCCGCGTTTTTCTACGGTTTTATATTCCGTCTTCAAATTGTTCATATTTATACACCGCTTTTTGTTCAATATCAGCTGTTATTTTTATCCCCTTGTCAATATATTCTTCCGATATTATGATACCATCCTCGCGAATTTGTGCCGTAAGCCCGCCGCACTCGTAGGGAACAGTCAGTCGCATACGTTTTTTTGTTACCGCCAGCTTTATGGATACTGCCTTTAAAAGCTCATCCATATTCATTCCCGTCTTTGCCGAGATATATATGCTGTCACCGTCAGATGCGGGAACCGCCTCGCTTTCATCGCATTTGTTATATACATTTAGAACAGGCGTATCGCCGCACTCCAGCTCACGGAGCAAATTCATTGATACCTCGGTATGAGACGGATATTCGCTGTCGGAGTAGTCAATGACATTTATTATTACATCCGCATACTTAACCTCTTCCAAGGTGGATTTGAATGCGTTTATCAAATGATGGGGCAGTTTTCTGATAAACCCTACCGTATCAATCAAAATTACCTCTCTGCCGTCGGGAAGACTGCACGCTCTTGCTGTCGGGTCGAGAGTTGCAAACAGCTTGTTTTCAGCCAACACCCCTGCCTGCGTAAAATAGTTCATTATAGTAGACTTACCTGCATTGGTATAGCCTACCAAAACCGCCGTCTGCCTGCCTTCCTTCTTCCTTCGCTCCCTGGTATAGCTTCTGCGAAGGGCTATCTCCCGTAGTTCCTTTTGCAAGTGACTTATATGAGTTCTGATATGCCTTTTATCGGTTTCCAGCTTTGTTTCACCGGGACCCCTTGTGCCTATTCCGCCGCCTAATCGCGAAAGAGATGCACCCATTCCGCTAAGCCGCGGCAACATATATTTCAGCTGTGCCAGCTCTACCTGCAGCTTACCCTCGCCGGACAAGGCTCTTGACGCGAATATATCCAGAATAAGCGTTGAACGGTCAATTACCCGCACTCCCGTTTCTTCTTCAATATTCCTCTGCTGAGACCCCGTAAGCTCATCATCCACTATAATCAAATCTATATCGTTGTTCCTGCAAAATTCTGTGATTTCAAGCAACTTTCCGCTTCCTAAATAAGTCGCAACATCAGGTGCTTCCTTAGGTTGCAATACCTGAGCAACCGTTTCAGCTCCTGCGGTTTTTGCCAGCTCCCGCAGTTCGTTCATAGTAGCATCTGTAGAATATACAACCCCACGCCTGTCCGTTTCCACACCTACCAGCAACGCCCGTTCTTTCTTTTTTTCTTCCATAGAATACAGCCTTTCATATACTTAATTATATATCCTCACTATATATTATACCAAAATAATAAGTTTTGGTCAAGTATTAGTTAATTTTTTTATTTTCCACTTGACAATCATCTCAATATGTGATATAATGTAGCTATCAAATTAATAAAGGAGTTGTTGTTATGATTAAAGATGCTTCAAGAGATTATGCCACACGCGCCTTCAGGATTTATGCTGAGCTGGATAAGACCTCCCGTCTCAGGCTCTGCGAGAACAGTATTTCCTCCCCGCTTGCTCAGGATATTCTGGCTGTTGATGAGACTCTTCGGGAGCTGGACTGTGCCAAAAACGGCGACAGAATTAAAAAGGCAGTCACCGAAGTCTATTTCCAAAGGGGCAAGTATTCTTTTGCCGGCGGTCTTATCTCAAAACGGGTTAAAAAAGTCTGTGAGGAAATCTTTGTATCGGAAATTCAGGTGTATCGCTATTTAAAATTTGCCCGCGACCTTTTCTGCCGTCTTCGCGGTATTTCAACGGAGGCAGATATAGCTTTGCTGGATTGCAATAATTAACCTCTATGTTTTTGAAATTCATAATTATAGCTATTGACTTATCTTGGAAAATATGCTATAATAAACATAATTACCAAAAATTATAAAATCAATTAAGCAGGAAGGTTTTATTATGAATAGAAATGACGAAAAATTATTGAATTTTATCTGCAAGGCTGATGACAAGTATAAAATTGATTCAGATTTTTATAATAATTTCCGTGTCAAACGAGGTCTTCGAAATTCCGATGGTACAGGTGTGCTTGCAGGTCTTACCGCTATCGGCGAGGTAAGAGGCTATATAATAGATGACGGCGAAAAAACTCCCATTAACGGTAAGCTTCTGTATCGCGGTATTGATACAAAGGATATAATAAGCAATATGCTTGCCGAAAAGCGATTTGGTTTTGAAGAGGTTATATTCTTACTGTTGTTCGGATTTCTGCCTGATGCCAAAACCCTGGCGGAGTTTAAAGACTTGCTGGGCAATCTCCGCGAGCTTCCCGATAACTTCACCGAGGATACCATTCTCAAAGCCCCCAGCCCCGATATAATGAACAAGCTGTCACGATGCGTTTTGTCGTTATATACATACGATGAAAATGCTGATGATTGCAGCCTGCCGAATATGATAAGACAGTCTTTAGAGCTTATTGCCCGTATGGTAACAATGACGGCGTATGCCTACCAGGCAAAACGTCATTATTATGACAGAGACAGTCTGTACATACATTCACCCCGCACGGATTATTCCACCGCAGAAAACTTTTTCCATCTGACCCGTCCCGACAGCTCCTTTACCGAGCTTGAGGCACAGCTTTTAGATGTTCTGCTGGTACTTCAGGCAGAGCATGGCGGCGGTAATAACTCCGCCTTTATCTGCCGTGCCGTTTCCTCCAGCGGAACTGATACCTATTCGGCAATAGCCGCCGCCATCGGTTCTCTCAAAGGGCCTAAACACGGTGGTGCAAACGCAAAGGTTATAGGTATGATGGAAGATATTAAAGCCAATGTATCAAACTGGGCGGATAAGGATGAGGTGAGGGCGTATCTGCAAAAAATCGTAAGAAAAGAAGCTTACGACCATTCGGGACTTATCTACGGTATGGGCCACGCAGTTTATACTCTGTCCGACCCCCGTGCAACTATTCTGAAGAAAAATGCCGCAACCCTCGCCGAAGCTAAAGGTTTTACGGAAGAGTTTAATCTTTATTCTCTGGTAGAAGAGCTGGCTCCTCAGGTTTTTGCGGAAGCAAAAGGCACAAACAAGCCTATTTGTGCAAATGTTGATTTATATTCAGGCTTTGTATATAAAATGCTGGATATACCCACCGAGCTGTATACACCCCTTTTCGCAGTTGCCCGTATAGTAGGCTGGTGCGCTCACAGAATTGAAGAGGTTATCGGTAACGGCAAAATCATCCGTCCCGCCTATAAGAGCGTATGCCCCCGCGAAAAATATGTTAAACTTTCTGACAGATAAAAAATACTCGCCTGAAAAGGCGGGTATTTTTTCTTTTTTCTTGGTTATAATAACAGTACCATCAGAAAAAGGAGCGATATTTATGGAAAAACGTGATAACGGTCTGTCAACCCTTCTCAGGAGCAATCCTTCGGCACATTCCTTTTACAGTAACCT
>JAZSKI010000006.1:0-28632 GCA_045534775.1 Clostridia bacterium
GCCCCGAACCCCGAAGTTTAACGCATTGGTTTTCCCTGAAACGGGCAACGAGCGACCCATAAGAATCGCCCGTTTCAGTATAAAATCCGCAAGACCGCTCCGGTTGCTCTTCAGCATTGCCGTATCCTGTTTTGCGGTAAAAGCCAATAGCTATTATTGCCACATTATAGTAAGCTTATACCTGTAATTTTCGCCTTGTCGAGTTTTGTCAGATAACGCTTACACAACTTTTTCCGCAGAACCGCAATAACTGAATGGTGTCCGTTTATTTTTGCATAAAGTTGAATTACATATAAAATTATTTTTTATTATAATAGTTTTATCGTTTCTTCAATTACCTCAATAACTTCGTTGTTGCTATAATTAAGAATTTTTTCTTTATGTAAAAGCACATGATTTAATGCATCACCAAAAGAAACAACAGCAACAGGAATGTAATCACCATTTGTTGCAAAACCATAGCCAGCCAACTGAACTCTAGAAGAAATTTTTTCTAAATCTTCGCTTGTTGCGTTGTGCGCTTTGAGAATCTCCGAAAACCCCGGCATAGATGACATTATGGCAAAGAGATCACCAAACTTCTTTTTTATTTCATCATAATGTTTTTGTCCTTTTAAGAGAGAATCAATAGACGTTATATGAGGAGGATTCAACATTAATCTTGCAATTTTATTCATTGTTTTTGTTTTTTTGTTAGACAAGATAAGAAATGATATGGTTCCCATATTACAGCACCTCAAATACAATAAGTAGTACGAGTTTTTAATAAGTGATAGTATCAATTTTGTTGAAGGAGCCTTTAGCTTTGTAAGAAAGCTAAAGGCCCCGCTGGCACCCCCGGCGAGAATCGAACTCACGACTAATCCTTAGGAGGGACTTGTAATATCCACTTTACTACGGGGGCTAATATGAAATTTATAAAAGATATGCTTTGTAAGAATAACCCTTATTTTTGCACAAAAAACTGCGTCAGGGTGCTTTGCTGGGTGCCGAATTTCTACGAACTTTGTGGCAAGCTCGCGATTTTGCGGTTTCTCTCGCCTTTTCGCGCGTTTTCACGCATATCACGAAGGGCGAGCAACACCTTAGGAGGGATTTGTTATATCCACTTAACTACGGGGGCGTATGAAATTATATTATCTGTATTTTTTTAAATACCCTTTACCAAGCCTCTTCTGCATATTATGCAAGGGCTTGTCGTTACAAGCTTCAGTCATATTATGTAATCACATCAGCGACAAGGTCTTGCTTGTCGCTGACATTTACAAAATATCACTGTTGTTTAACACTTATATTTTACAACAAAACATCACTTTTGTCAAGTTTTTTTATGAATTCTCAGTATCATTTGCTGTGTATCATATTCTTTGCCATCTCCAGCATATTACGACGGCGATGCTTAACCTCATCAGACATAGGCTTAATATCTCCTGCCGCCATAAGTGCCTGCCTTGTCAGAAGCGGACCTACAAGCTCATATATAAGCACTGCAAAAAGAGTAATATTTCTGATTAACTCGCCTTCGCTTCCAAGTGCCATTGCCGTGGTACACATGCCGAGGGCAACTCCCGCCTGCGGCAAAAGAGTTATCCCCAGATATTTGCATATCTGCGGTTCGCATTTTGTCAGCTTCGCACTACCGAAGGAACCTATATATTTTCCTAAAGAACGGAAAATTATGTAAACCAAACCTGTAAATACTATTGCCACATCTGCAAACACGCCAAGCTCCAACTCTGCACCGCTGATTACAAAAAACAGAGCGAAAAGCGGCGATGTCCATTTATCGGTTTTGCTCATCAAATCTTCGGAAAGAGGACAAATATTACAGAATACCATACCCAGCATCATACACACAAGAAGGGATGAAAAGCTGATATGTACGGGACCGATATGGAAATCCAGCATAGATAGTGCCACCGTGAAAAACACCAACGTAATTGTCATATTAAGACGGTTGGTGTTGGAGTTGAACATTTTTTCAAACTGTGTTAATACCCAGCCCATTAATGCACCGAGAGCAAGAGAGCATACGATTTCAATAATAGGGTTTAACATAATTGATATTAAGTCCACCGAGCCTGAAATCAAAGTTTTAGCTATTCCGAAGGAAACAGCGAACACAATAAGACCCACCGCATCATCAAGAGCAACTATAGGCAGAAGCAAATCTGTCAACGGACCTTTTGCTTTATACTGTCTTACTACCATAAGGGTTGCCGCAGGTGCTGTAGCCGTAGCGATTGCACCGAGAGTTATGAGCTGAGGTACGGAGATCTTATCGGGCATTGCTATATGTACTGCAACCAGTGCCAGGTCTACCAGCAGTGTTGCCGCAAGTGCTTGCAAAATACCGATTGCCACCGCCTGTTTTCCTGTTTTTTTAAGCTCCGCCAATCTGAATTCATTACCTATTGAAAAAGCGATAAATCCGAGAGCCACCTTTGATACCAGCGAAAGAGCTTCTACCGCTTCTGCCGAATTAAAGCCCAGTCCTTCGATACCGAGCCGCCCCATACAGTACGGACCTATCAAAATACCTGCTATTAAATATGCTGTTACGGAAGGTAGCTTCAGCGGTTTAAAAACTCTTGTCATAAGAAGTCCCGCAAGAAGTGCTACCGAGACCGAAAGCAATGTTCCCATAATGTTCACTCCTTTTATCAAACAAACCAAGGGAGGTCTTTGCCTCCCTTTATTTACATCATATCCTTTTTGTTCAGAACAAACGCCGTTACCAGCGATGCCACCGCCGCTATCACAACGGGGAACCACCAAAACTGCGCCAGGGGCAAGCCCTGCACGTTCATACCGTAGATGCTGGCAACTATCGTAGGGATAGTCATTACAATGGTAATAGATGCCAGAAGCTTCATGACGCTGTTTAAGTTATTGGAAATTATAGAGCCGAAGGCATCCATCGTTCCGCTTAAAATGTTACTGTAGATATTTGCCATTTCGATTGCCTGCTGAATTTCGATAATAACATCATCAAGCAAATCCTCGTCTTCCTCATAAAGCGTGATAATTCTGCCTCTTGCAACCTTACGCATTACAAGCTCATTGGCACGCAAAGAGGTAGTAAAATACACCAATGATTTTTTCAAATCAAAAAGCTGTATAAGCTCCTGATTTTTCATTGATTTATGCAACACGTTCTCAATATCGGAGGATCTTTTATCAATCTGCTGGAGGTATTGCAAATAACGGGATGCTACCTTATAGAATACCTGCAATACAAACCTTGTCCTCATTTTTACGTTGACATTTTTCATCATACCGCTTGCAAACTCTTTAATAATGGTATTTTCTTTAAGACAAACGGTTACGATATATTTTTCAATTAAAATAAACGCCAGAGGTATTGTGTTATAAATAATACTGTCGCCATCCTTTTCGGCAATAGGAATGTCGATAATCAGCAAAATATGACCGTTATCCTCCACCTCTATTCTCGATGATTCCTCATCGTCAAGGGCGGCCTTCAAGAAGTCCATTTCAATACCCGTTAAAGCGGTTATCTCTTCCATTTCCTCGTCCTCGGGGTTGATTACGTTAATCCAGCAGCCTACCTCCTGCTTGTCGATTTCACATATTCTGCCCTCGGATGTTTTGTAAAATTTTACCATTGAGCAGCCTCCTTAAGCTTTGGCTGCCCACACGTGCAGCCACATTAAATTTTTATTAATCTGTGTCACAGGACCCGCGTCCACCGCACGCACCTCCTTAAAATTTTTCTCTACATTTTAGTATAACACATTTTTACAGCGTTGTCAAACATTTTTCATATTAATTTTCATAAAAAATTAATGTTTCCCACAAGTGCAGGAAACATTTTTCAATAAACTATACCATTAAATTATTTTTCACTTTCCTCTGTCGTAAGCGGCGAAAAAATCAAATCGTCCACATCTCCCTCTTCAAAGGAAAACCCCTCGTAAATATAATCGTTATCCATGACATCACCCCCGTGGGAAATTTTATTCGGCAATACTGTTTCTTGCCTGCATATATTCTTTTAAAACCGCTGTCTGAAGCTTATCACGCATTTCGGCATTTATGGGATGAGCAATGTCCTTATACTCGCCTTCTGCTCCTTTTCGGCTGGGCATAGCCGTAAACAGCTTTTCCTGTGCCTCTATTACCTTTATGTCATGAATCACAAAGGAATCGTCAAAGGTGACGGAAACTACCGCCTTCATCTTCCCCTCATCCTTCAGCTTTCTGATTTTAATATCCGTTATTTCCAATACTGTTCACCACCTGATTTACTTCTTAATACAGCTCTATTTTAAACATTTTTTTAAATTTTATTCAATTAAAAAACAGAAATGCCAATATCAGAATCGAAACAAAATCAGGTTCTTCTTCGGTTAACATAATTATTATAAGAGCAAGTATCAGCAGGTCATCAAGCTCCATACCCGCAAAGAATTTTCTTTGCGGCGTGATGCTTGCCGTAGTGCATACCGCCTCAGGTTCGTACTGTCTGTAATATTCCTTATTCATAATCCCTTACCTCTGAACATTTTTACAAGCCCCAGCCCTTCCGACAGCCCTGCCATCTGCGCTATGGTAATTGCCCCTTCAAGCTTAGGCTTTCGGCGCTCACTCAAATAGGGCTTCAAGGCATTAAGGAGACACACTCTTTTATCCGCGCCCATACCTAAGGTATCATAAATACTTTGAATATTTATTCCTTCCGTTACGTCAGGCAGTAATTCTTCCGAAGCTTCAGGCTCTTCGGCAGACGGCTCGCTATCACCTGCCACTATAGCCTGTGCCGCTGATTTGAGTGCCGCCGCTGTCGCATCATCACTTAAAAGCTGTTTTATCATTTTGCCTAAGTCCTTATCCATGGAATTTCACTCCCTAATTAAGCGATTTTTTTATTTTGTTTATAAGCTCCGAATCAATTTTTCCGAGCTTGTTTATAAGCTTCGCCAGGTCATCGGGGCTTTTTGTTTTTATCTGGTTTTTTATGGCATCTACATTAATATTTTTGAGTACCCCCGCCGCACCGGACTTGGAGCTTAACACTTCCTTAAGCTTTTTTTCCAGCTCGCTGTCAGACAGCGTTGCCGCTTTTTTTACATCCTCAGCCGTGATATTTGATTTCACATCAACCACTCCTCTCTGATATATACTATGATTTCAGCCAAAAATTCGTGCTGTAATTTCGTCTGTTTTTTTATTTATTTTTTCAAAATCCATATAAGGAGCATAGAATTTTTCAAGCTCGTCATGGTTTTTTTTAGCCTCAGCTATTGCCGCCACCGCTTTGGCAGTAATTTCCTCCGTCTCTCTGCGGTATTTGATAATCTCCCCTTTAGCCGTTGCTGAAAAATCAAGTACATTTTCGCCGCTGATTTTCCCACGGCTATCGGAGCTCAAAAGGGTCAGCTTCAACTCCGGTACGCAAATATGGTCAATTTTTTCGCCCGGCATATAAGGATTATAGTACACCTCAATATCGTAGTATTTTCCCGTTAATTTATCTGCGACACGACTCATTATTTCTCCATTCGTAAGGCACTCTCCCCATTCAATTATATAGGTATTTTCGTCTGCCAGGGTTTCTGCGTGGCTGATGATACCTTTCGGGGTTATAGCTTCGGCAAACAGCGGGCGCACTCTTCCTTCACCTTCACCCGAAAGCTCTGCCGCCTCTTTTCCCGCAATTCCCATTAAAATATTTTCAGCCGCCGCTATCTCAGCCTTTTCTGCCGACTGCCTGACGGCATTTTCATACAACGCTCCCGCCGCTTCCAGATATTTATATGCCTTTTCAAAGCACCTGCCGCACAGGTCCGTATAATGAATTATCTTACGCCGGTTTTCTTTTATTTTGTCGCCTTCCCAGAAATCCCCCAGATTAATTATTTCCTCACAGCAACCGGGATATTTAGGGTCTACTATATGAGGACGGGTGCCGTCCACCATGGCAAGCTTAAGTCTCGGTATAATTATTGCATCAAGGGAATCGGGGTCAGAGGAGCAATAGGCTTTTTCCACCGCTATCCCACAGTCTTCGGCGTATTTTGCCACTTTCTTCATCACAGAAGATTTCCCCGTACCCGGTCCGCCTTTGATTATAAAAACATTTTCTGCGGTTTTAAGATTTATCAGGCTGTCATAGCAGGAATAAAAACCTCTCGGCGTATTGCCGCCCAAAAAATATTTTTTCGACATTTCATTACCTCACTTTCAATTACATAGATATGCGGTTTAATATGGGTTTATGTTATGATAAAAATTAATAAAAACACTTGATTTTATTTTATATTTATTGTATAATAATACTATGACATATAAGGAAAGGAAGAAAATTCAATGAAAGACGAAACAAAATGCCTCCATGCGGGTTACACTCCCGGTAACGGTGACCCTCGTGTAATCCCCATTTATCAAAGCACAACCTATAAATTCAACTCTACCGACGAGGTAGGTGCAGTTTTTGATGACCCTACCAAAGCTCTTATTTATTCACGTTTTGCCAATCCTACCGTTATGGCAGTTGAGGATAAAATTGCAGCTCTTGAAGGCGGCGTAGGTGCTATGTGTACCAGCGCAGGTCAGGCGGCATCGCTTATTTCAATTCTCAATCTTTGTAAATCCGGTGACAGCTTTATAAGCACCTCTCAAATTTACGGCGGTACTGTTAATTTGTTTGCCTTTACCCTCGAAAAGATGGGTATTGAATGTATTTTTGTAGACTCCGATGCCGACGAGGCTACCGTCAATGCCGCATTTAAGCCTAACACCAAGGCTGTTTTCGGCGAAACTATTGCAAACCCTGCTTTGACGGTATTGGATATAGAGAAATTCGCAAAAATCGCTCATGCTCACAACGTACCTCTTATCGTGGATAATACCTTTGCAACTCCCATACTCTGTAAGCCCTTTGAATATGGTGCAGATATTGTAATTCACTCTACCTCAAAATATATGGACGGTCACGCTCTGCAGGTAGGCGGCGTTATTGTAGACAGCGGTAATTTTGACTGGACCTGCGGTAACTTCCCCGACTTTACCGAGCCTGACGAATCCTACCACGGTATCTCTTACGTAAAGGATTACGGTAAACCTGCCTTTATTCTTAAAGCAAGAATGCAGCTTATGAGAGATTTCGGTGCATACCCTGCGGCAAATTCCGCATTTTTACTTAACTTAGGTCTTGAAACCTTAGCTATCCGTATGGAACGCTACTGTCAGAATGCCATCAAGGTAGCTGAATATTTCAGTAGCTGTGATAAGATTGAAAGGGTTATTTATCCCGGTCTTAAAACCGATAAATATTATGACCTGGCTCAGAAATATCTTAAAGGTGCCAGCGGCGTAATCAGTATTGTAATCAAAGGCGGCAAGGAAAACGCCGTTAAGTTTATGGACGGTCTGAAGCTCGCTTCCAACGAGGTTCACGTAGCCGATATCCGCACCTGCGTACTCCACCCCGCCAGCGCAACTCACCGTCAGCTAACGGACGAACAGCTTGTTGCGGCAGGTATAAACCCCGGTATGATAAGATTTTCCGTTGGTCTTGAAAATATCGAAGATATTATCGAGGATATTAAGCAAAGTCTTGATAAAATATAAATTAAAACAGAAAAGAGCTGTGACAGCCGACCAAAAATCGACCGTCACAGCCCTTTGATTTATATTTAAAATGTACGAAACAGGTGTTTTGCTCTACAAATTTATCTTAAATTTTCAACCATACGTACCGCAATGACGAGTGCTTACTTGCGGGTTGCGTTTACATAGCCGTTTGTGAAATGTAAGCAGTACCTGTGTAAAACTACAGAGGGACACTTCTGTTATAAATGTCGCAATTCATAATGAAAAAGCTTATTTGTCTTACATCTTATGATATTCTGATAAGATGCTGACAGTATACGTATACATTTTGTATTTTTTTTGCTTCTACGCCGTCATCTGCGTGGATAATCGGCTGTGTTTCAGACGGGGCAATATAAAGCTTAAATACTATGCCTTGCTGTCCCGGACGCATATTCCTGATTTTTTTGTATTGAAGATTTTTTTCGGGTACTCCGATATAGCTCAGTATAATCGACTCGATTTCGGGATTTGAAAAACATTTTAACAAATCATCTTCCCCTTGCACGCCGATAATATGACCCGCCTCTTCAAATGAAATATTATAGCATTTGAATTCTCCTTCATTTATAACAGAAATCATACTGCTGTTATCTAACAATAAAAATGGTAATTTATTAATGTCCTTCATTTAACATTCTCCTTTCAATTTCTTTTCACATTTACAAATTCCGATTATGTTTTCACCTTCACTGTGAAAATAAATACAATCGGCACAGCGGTCATTGTCTATTGTCTCGTTTTGGAGTTTATACTTCTCGCAAGGCTCCTGCATTTTTGTGGCAAAGGGATACCCGTCCGAAGTGAATACGGGTTTTTCTCTGAAGAGGGGATAAATTGGTATAGGCTCCGAATACTGTCGTTCATACTCCTCATAATATCCGTACCGTATTTCAAACCTATGCCCATAAAGCTCGACAATTTCGTAAATGTCGCCGTCACGGATATGATTTTCTGTCACACACATCTTAACCACCCCTTTAAAAATAAAATCCTCTATACCGATTATCTTTTATGATAACAGTATAAAGGATTTCCCCTTTAAATAATACCCTCTAAATACGAAAAAAAAGAGTGTATTTTTATACGGGCAAAGTAGGGGTGTCAAAGTGTCAAATAATTATTAAAAACATCCGCTTTACTCCCTGAATTGTGATGACTTTCCGAGATAACCTTGCGTTTTTGGGATAACTATAGAGCTATAAAATGCACAAGGATAAAAAAACAATGTATTTTCAGATGTATATACCAAGCTCGCTTCTGTTTTTTGCTCCCGTTTTGTTTAAAACGGACGTAATTCTGCTTTTGACGGTATGAATAGAAAGATGAAGTCTCTCGGCAATTTCTTTGTCGCGCAGCTTGAATGCGGCAAGACGCGCCACCTCTTTTTCGCCTGTTGAAAGCGCCGTGGAAATACGCCTGTCAAGTACGGAATTATGTAGCTTCGTCCAACCTCCTATCAGGGTTTTGTGAAGCTTTATATATTCATTATATGCCTTTCCGTCGGCTTGTTTCAGTCTTTCATCAAGAAGCATATCAAACTGTCTGCGATGCTCTGCAAGGATGCCTAAAAGCCTGTCGGGCAGACAAAGCGCAATGGACTTATCTATATGCTTCACGGCTTTTTCCTTCTCGCCGAGATTGTAGTATATAATACCGCCCAGAAGCCTTAAATATATCTCGGGAATTACGGTTTTTTCCGCAACTGCCTGCGCTATCAAGGGCTCTACAAAATAGGGCATTGATTTCATAAGACCAAATCCCGTTACATCGGAAAGGTTAAACTCACCCTTCGCCATCTCCTGCGCAAATACCAATAAATATTTGATATAGAACACCCTTGCCGCCGGGTGAGAATCATAGGGCAGATGCTCAAAACAGCCCGTTTTAAACCAGTCGGGATAGTCGCCCAGGTCGCGGATTGCTGTGTTGATACAGGCAAGAGACAACGCCATAATATCACGGTCATTATCACCCCGGCAGGGGGCTTCGCAGATATGCCGCTTTGCTTCACGCCATAAGAAAACATCGCCCTTCCACATAGCGGCAAGCCCCAGAAGCATACCTCCTGCATTTACTGCATAAAAGCCCGAATGAGCCCGCAAAAAATATTTCGCAGATTTTAACGCCTCGTCTATTTCTCCCCGGCTGTAGGCTATCTCTGCCGCAAACAGCTTTTGCGCTTCCGGGTTATCCGAAAGCCTTTCTATACATTTATCCGCCGTTCCCGGAACCGTATATAAATCTGTCATATCAAGAAACGGTGCTTTTCTCGGCATAGGCAGATGAGGAAGCCCATCATCAACCCTCACGGCTTTTACGCTCTTTAACCTGCCATCGGCAGGTTTTGCGGCATCTGTGGGTATCATCCACGTTCCGCTATGCTTCTTCGCCCCAAAGATATTTCCCTCTTTACAAAGATACTGAACACGGCGGGGAGTTATTCCCCATTTTTCCGCCGCTTCTTTTATTGAAATATATTTCATAATTTCACCTCGTTTTATTCGTTCTTACGAATTATATTATACTCCTTTTTAGTAAATTTTGCAAGAATTTTTTTAATTTTTCTGAATTTCTGCCTATAAAATACTTTGCCGCAAGGCAAAACCTCACATTTTTCGCGGTCACATATAAAAACCGCGTAGCGGGTTTTGCCTGCTGCGCGGTAATAATTTCAACAACTTGAGGCTGTATCCTTTAAGATACAGCCCCGATTCTCATTAGTTCAAATATTTTGCTACCTCTTCGGCTACCAGCTTTGTGATTGCTTCAAGGCTTTCCTGCGAGATACCGCCGCCGTTTATAATATCGGCTTTGCCGTCGCTGCTGAAAAGTCTCATTTTCTTTTCGCTTTCCTGTTTAACAGCTTCAACAGCCGCAGGGATAAGGTCGATGAGACCCTTGTTCATATGTTCAAATTTTCTGAACTCAGCTTCAACAGCCGCTACATTTATATCTGTAAAGATATTTACCTTACTGATACCTTCCTGGATAGCCTGTTTGAAATCGTTATCAGTCAGACCTGAACCGCCGTGAAGCACGAGAGGTACATCTACTGTGCTTGCGATGGTACGTATTCTTTCAAAATCGAGTTTCGGGGGAAGCTTGTATGCACCATGGGCATTACCTACGGCGATAGCAAGAGCATCAACACCTGTTTTATCAACGAAATCCTTAGCAAGCTTGGGGTCGGTGAAGAATGCGGAAGGGTCAGCGAGATGAGAGCTGCCTTCAGCAGAGCCTTCGTTATCGCCTACGTGACCCAGCTCACCTTCGATGGTTGCACCGTAGGAATGAGCAATATCAGCCATTTCTTTTACTTTGCGGACATTTTCCTCGTATGTATCTGTTGAGCAGTCGTACATTATTGAGCTAAAGCCCAATTTCAAAGCTTTGATACAGGTGTCGTAAGAAAGGCCGTGGTCAAGATGTACAACAACGGGTACGGAAGCTTTTTTTGCCATAGGAATTAAATAATAGGAAACCTCATCTAAGGGTCCGTAAGGCAACAACACCTCGGCAGTACCCATAATAACGGGCGACCTTGTAGACTCGGCGGCGTTGATAATACCGCGGGCAAGCTCTAAGTTAACAGCATTAAACAGACCTACTGCATAATGATTTCTCTTAGCGGGGCGTAAAACCTCGTTCATATTTACTAACATAACTTTTCCTCCTGAGTTATTGAATTTTAAATTACATACATTTACATTATACCATATTTTGTAACAAAATGCAAGAGGTAATTTATATTTTTTTATTACCGAGTCTTGAAAATATATTATAAGCAAGAATTATTTTCAGAATATCTCCCGGCAGAAAGGGTAAAACGCAGGCTGCAACTGCCGCCGCAAGGGGCAAAGAGGTTACAATACAAAACTGAATAGTCCCTAAAACATAGCAAACAAGTGTGCCTGACACCAAAGCCGCAATTTTGCGGTTTTTGGATAAAATATACCCTGTCAATATACTGCACAGCGGATAGGCAATCAAAAATCCGCCCGAGGGACCCAAAAGAACACCAATACCGCCGCTAAAGCCTGAAAAGACCGGCAGTCCCACCGCCCCCATAAGCAGGTAAATAAGCTGACTTAACCCTCC
The DNA here is from genome assembly GCA_045534775.1 of Clostridia bacterium. Taxonomy (GTDB): domain Bacteria; phylum Bacillota; class Clostridia; order RUG12999; family RUG12999; genus JAZOTK01. The sequence continues at coordinate 11,719 of JAZSKI010000006.1, forward strand.
GTAGCCCGCACCTGAAAGTCCTCCTGCAAGGAGAGCCGACAGGCCTGCGGCGTTTATGGCAACGGGTGTGAAGGGCAAGGGAATTGCTATTTGTGATAAAACCGCCGTCAGTGCGGCGAAAAGACCGCACCGTACCATATTTTTATAAGGCTTTTTCAATAAATCCACCGCCTAAAAGTATATCCCCGTCATAGAATACCACTGACTGACCCGGGGTTACGGCACGTTGGGGAGCTTTAAACTCAATTACGGCACCGCCCTTGTCATCGGGAAGGATAACCGCACGGGCAGGAGTCGCGGCGTAACGGATTTTCACCTCTGCTTCAACGGGATTTTTCGGATTTTCAACAGGCTGAAAATTAACCGACGAAGCATAGAGCCTGTTTGTGAAAATATATTTTTCTTCATCCAACACAACCGTATTACTTTCGCTGTCAATGGCCGCGACATAGATTTTTTTGGAGGATGCAATTCCGAGACCCTTGCGTTGACCGATGGTGTATCTGGAAATGCCCTCGTGAGTGCCGAGAATGTTCCCTGCCATATCGGTGATATTTCCTTTTTTCAGCTGATGAGGAGCATTTTTGCGTATAAAATCCACCAGAGTAGTGCCTTCTAAAAAACAAATATCCTGACTGTCGGGGCGGGTTGCCGAAACAAATCCGTTTTCCTCGGCAAGGGTGCGAATCTGCTGTTTGGTATAATCGCCGAGAGGCATTATAATTTTAGAAATAACCTCCTGAGGCAGGGTGTGGAACATATAAGTCTGGTCTTTTTTCTCATCAACGCTTTTTCTGAAAAAATACCTGCTGTTTTCACAGCAAACCTTGGCATAATGACCTGTTGCGACATAATCCGCCTTGTCCTTTATATATTCAACCATAGCGCCGAATTTCATATATTTATTACATAAAATGCAGGGGTTTGGGGTTTTGCCGCGGCTGTATTCCTCTAAAAAAGACTCAATGACCTTTTCCCGAAACAAATCCCGACGGTCAATGACCTCGTGAGGAATATCCAGCTTTTCGCATATATTTTTTGCATCACGGACATCGCCGTCTCCGCCCTCGTGAAGGAGAAGCGTAAAGCCCGTTACTCGGTATCCCTGATTTTTCAAAAGCAAAGCGGCGACAGAGCTGTCAACTCCGCCGCTCATACCTACATATACCGATTTCATATTCTAACCTCGTATCTGACCGTTGCCGTAAATCACATATTTCATAGTAGTAAGTGCATCGAGTCCCATAGGTCCTCTGGCGTGCATTTTTTGCGTACTGATACCGATTTCTGCTCCAAATCCGAACTCAAAACCGTCTGTAAAACGGGTGGATGCGTTTACGTAAACCGCCGCCGCATCTATCTCGTTTAAAAATCGCTGACTGTTTTCGTAGCTATTGGTTATAATCGCTTCGGAATGACCCGTAGAATATTTCATAATATGACTGATAGCCTCGTCTAAACCGCTGACCACCTTCACCGCCAAAATATAATCAACGAATTCCGTTGCATAGTCATCCTCTGTAGCAGGTGTTGCCGAAGGGATATATTTCATCGCCTTTTCACAGCACCGAAGCTCAACCTTATATTCAGTCATAGCCTTTTCAACCATAGGCAGAAATTCTGCCGCAACCGCCTCCGATACCAGCAGGGTTTCCATAGCATTACAAACGGCAGGTCGCTGGCATTTGGCGTTAACAGCTATTTTAAGAGCCATATCAAGGTCACCGCTGTCATCTACATAGGTATGACAGTTGCCTGTACCCGTCTCAATAACGGGAACAGTGGAATTTTCAACCACGCTACGGATAAGTCCGCCGCCGCCGCGCGGAATCAGAACATCAACATAGCCGTTAAGCCGCATTAATTCTACTGCGGTTTTTCTGTCTGTATCTTCAATAAGTTGGAGAGTCCCTTCGGGGATTCCTGCTCCGACTATAGCCCTATTCATAACCTCTACAAGGATTTTATTGGAGCTTATTGCCTCACTGCCGCCACGCAGGATAACTGCGTTGGAGGTCTTGAGGGTAAGAGCCGCCGCATCGGCGGTTACGTTGGGACGAGCCTCATAGATAATACCGATAACACCGAGAGGTACTTTTTTCCGACCTATCTGCAAGCCGTTGGGACGGACTGTCATATTGGCAACCTCGCCTATAGGGTCAGCAAGGTCGGCAATCTGCCTTATACCCGCCGCCATCTGCTCAATTCGCTCGGAAGTCAGGGCGAGTCTGTCGAGCATAGATTTTGATATACCCTTAGCCTCGGCATTTTTAAGGTCAACGGCGTTTTCCTTCAAAATTACGTCCGTATTATCAACAAGAGCCTGTGCCATAGCAAAAAGAGCCTTATTTTTAGTTTCTGTCGATACTCTGCAAAGCTTACGGCTCGCCGCCTTTGCAAGAGCAGCTGTTTCAATCAGAGTTTTCATCTTACGCCTCTCCTTCCGCTTCAAGTAACGTGCCTACGGGCTTGCCCAGAGCTATATCGTAAAGTCTTTTGGGATTACATCCGCCCATAATAATTGTATGTATTCCGTGCTCACCCGCCATCTTAGCGGCAAGAAGCTTTGTAACCATACCGCCCGTACCGAGGCTTGTACCTGCACCGCCCGCAACGCACATAATATCATCTACGTGTTCAACGCGGTCAATTAATTTTGCATCCTTGTTTTCTTTAGGATTACTGTCATAGACCCCTTCAATATCCGTTAAAATCACAAGCAGTCCCGCCTCGGCAAGAGAAGCTACCACAGCCGACAGCCTGTCATTATCGCCAAACTCCGCCTCTTCGGTAGAGATGGTATCGTTTTCGTTTACTATGGGGATAATCCCATAATCAATGAGCTTCATAAAGGTATTTTTAGCATTGGTTTTGGATTTTTCAACCTCAACCACGTCCTTGGTCAAAAGAATCTGAGCCACCGTATGACCGTATTCGCCGAACATCCTTCCATAAAGATTCATAAGCTCGCATTGACCCACAGCCGCCGCCGCTTGGCGTTCAACAGTTCCGCGGGGACGTTCCGCCATACCCATACTGCCTGCTCCTACGCCTATAGCACCGGAGCTGACCAGAATAATCTCTTTGCCCATATTCTGCAGGTCGGAAATAACCTTCGTAAGCCCTTCAACGCGGCGTATATTGATACGTCCCGTAGAATGAGCAAGGGTTGAAGTCCCCACCTTTATTACTATTCGTTTAATATCTTTTATTTTATCATACATATCCGAAATCTCCTTTACCGTTACTTAAAATTATACACCTTTATCACAGTAATGTCAACACAAATTTTGTAAGCGCTTCTTTTTCGTTGGGGAGCCTGCCGTCAATGACCCCGTCAAGTAAAATATTTAAAATTTCACCGATTTTACTGCCTACAACGCCCATTTTCTTCAGGTCGTTACCGTTTAAAGCGAGGGTTTTTAAATTTACGACAGAGCCTTCAAGCTGACGCAGACCTTCGTAAGCGGAAGAGTTCTTGCGATACCGCGCAAGCATAAGACTTTCTTCATAACCTATTTTGTTGATAAGCCTGTTCAAATCACCAGAATTATCATTAAGAGGGGTTTTATTCAGTATTTCCGCAAGGCGGACGGTACGGTTATCAAATTTTAGTCTTCTGAGAACCTCACCGTCACCGCAAATAGCAGAAAGACGGAATATAGGCTTAGGCTCGGCGGCGGTAACCGCATCTATATCAAAATCGGGTAAAAATACTGTAAATATATTGTAGAAATCTCTTATAATGCGGGAACAGCCAATTCCGTCAAGAAGCTTTATAAGCTCGGCGGAAATCCGTTCAGCGGAAATATTTTTAAGAAGAAGTCTGTTTGTAGTAGCGGCATCGGCGGTAGCTTTTTCAATGGTAAAATCATATACGGAGGCAAACCGCAAGGCACGCATAATGCGAAGTGCATCCTCACCGAAACGGGCATCGGGGTCTCCTACACAGCGGATAAGCTTTTTCGACAAATCCTCTCTGCCGCCGAACAAATCAACAAGCCCGCGAAGAGGACTGTAAGCCATAGCGTTAACGGTAAAATCGCGGCGTTTTAAATCCTCTTCGATGTCGCGGACAAATTCAACCTTCCGGGGTCGGCGGTTATCCTCATAGCTACCGTCACAGCGGTAGGTTGTAATCTCATAAGGAATATGGTTCATAACCACCGATACGGTTCCGTGTTTTATCCCCGTATCCACCGTATTCATATCACAGAAAACCTCTTTGGTTTCCTTGGGAAGTGCATTTGTACAAATATCCCAATCGTGGGGGGAAATACCAAGAAGGCTGTCGCGAACACAGCCGCCTACGGCGTATGCCTCAAAGCCCTGCTTTTCAAGTCTGTCTAAAATTTCCTCTACCTGTGACGGAATAACCATACAAGCACCTCCTGCCTATTATATTTTACCACAAAAAGGCAGGAGGTGTCAATGGCTATGAGAATATTTCTAGAATTTTAAATTTCGCTTTGAACTCAGGCTCAGTCAAATTTGCAGACGTAGTTTTCATCGTTTCTTCCGTAAAGCATAAAGGCGGGAACAGCACGCACCACCAGTTTTTACCTGCTCCCTCGCCGATTATCACCCGAACAGCATTATACCTCCCTGCCGGGTAGGTGACGCCGCTATAGGTTTTTGCAGGGAAATCAAAAACCCCAAACTGAAGGCTTACATCATAATCAAAGCCTTCTTCTTGAACAGTAGTCTCGGCGGCTTTTTCAAGTATATCCATCCGACTTTTAACGGCTTCGTTAAGGTCAAGAGCCGTAGCGGCGGCGGAAATCTCCTCGCCTGCGGCACGAAGCACCGCATCGCGGACACGAAGCTTCAGTCTCTGGTCAGTCTCGCTGTCGCTGTTTGCTATGACGTGAAGCCGTACTATCTCACCGTCAAAGGCGGCTTTTTCAGAGGGTGCCGCCGCCTCCGCCGCCGTAAGCATAAAAAGAAGTGTCAAAAACAAAAATCTCATAAATTAAATCCTTTCAAGGTTATGTACACTTCAATTATGGGCAGAAAATTTTTATTTATACCAAAAAAATATTGACATATAACAAATATTGTTGTATAATAATATATGTGAAAAGCTGTGATTAAGAGAAGTAACATAAAAGGTCGGTTTAAGCGAGTGCAGGACGGTGGAAGCTGCATAACGGGACATTGTGTGAATAACACTTAGGAGCTGCAATCTGAACGGATTTTTTCTCAGTAGGTGCGCCGAATTTCCGTGCGTCAGTCGGGAAGGCTTTGATTGAAGCCGTAAAGGGATTAAGCTTTTGCTTAATAAAATAGGTGGTACCGCGGGCTACACAGACTCGTCCTATTGTCAGGGATAAGTCTGTGTTTTATTATATTTGAAAGGATGTATGAAAAAATGAAGCATACGGATATAAGAGAGGTAGTTAAAAGCAAAGAGCTTATCGGCACAAAAGTGACGGTTTGCGGTTGGGTAAGAACCTCAAGAGATTCTAAGAATATGGCGTTTTTGGAGCTTAATGATGGTACGACTCTCAACCATTTACAGATAGTAATTGACAAGGGTGCAATCACCGTAGATGATGAGGCTATGAAATTAGGTGCGGCACTTAAAATTGAAGGCATTATAGTGGAAGCACGGCAAGACAGCGTTGAAATAAACGCCGAAGTGATTGAGGTTCTCGGAAAATGTCCGCTTGATTATCCTCTGCAGAAGAAAAGACACACTCTCGAATTTATGCGTCAGATGCCCCATCTTCGTACAAGAACTAACACATTTAACGCTGTGCTTCGCGTACGTTCCGTTATGGCACAGGCTATTCACGATTATTTCCAGAGCAGAGGATACGTATATATTCACACTCCTCTCATTACGGGAAGTGACTGCGAGGGTGCAGGCGAAATGTTTAAGGTAACCACCATCGGGTACAGTAATGAATATAAAAACGAACAAGACTACTACGATGCGGATTTCTTCGGTCAGCGTGCAGGGCTCAGTGTTTCAGGTCAGCTTGAAGGCGAGGTTGCCGCTATGGCAATGGGTAAAATCTATACCTTCGGTCCCAGCTTCAGAGCCGAAAACAGCAACACCCCCAGACACGTTGCGGAGTTCTGGCACGTAGAGCCTGAGGTGGCCTTTGCTGAGCTTCCCGATATAATCGAAATCGCCGAGGATATGATAAAAAGCATCATTAAAGACGTTATGGAAAAATGTCCCGATGAGCTTAAGTTCTTTGACGAACGCTTTGAAAAAGGTCTTATCGAAAAGCTTGAAAAGGTAATCAGCAGCAGCTTTGAGATTTTAGATTATACAAAAGCTATAGAGCTTCTTAAAAAGGCAGATAAGGAGTTCACCTATCCCGTAGAATGGGGCTGTGATTTACAGACCGAACACGAAAGATATATTACGGAAGAGGTTTATAACAAACCCGTATTTATCATAAACTATCCCAAGGATATAAAATCCTTCTATATGAAACAAAACCCCGATGGTAAAACCGTTGCGGCAACAGATTTGCTCGTACCCGGCGTAGGAGAAATAATAGGCTGCAGCGAACGTGAGGCGGATTACGATAAGCTGGTAGAAGCAATGAAGGTTCGTAATATGAGCCCGGAGGATTATGCCGATTATCTGGATTTAAGAAAATTCGGTTCCGTTCCCCACAGCGGATTTGGCCTGGGATTTGAAAGAATAATTATGTATGTTACGGGAATGAGTAATATAAGAGATGTAATACTCTATCCCCGCACAGTAGGCGGGATAAGGTAGGTTTTGGGGAATTACCCATATCACCCCTATCACAACGCAAAATTGAAAATGCAAAATGAGTTTGGAATTTGGAGCTTTGGATGATTTTCCTACTGAAAATCATCCAAAAAAATAAGCCCCCGGTCGGCTGCGCCGACAGCCCTCTTCAGGCAAGGGAGAGGACCGTCGTAGACGGTGGGAGGATTTTGCTACCCTATTGCAGAAACCTATGAATAATCAGAAAATTCCGCATTCCGGATTTTCTAAAATCTATTATGAAAGAGGAGTATAATATGAGCAAATTATACATTCCGCAGGGATATAAACAAAAAATGACCTTGCGTGAAACTCAGCAAGCTATAAAAATTATCAAAGATACCTTCCAGGTAGAATTTGCAAAAAATCTTAAGCTTGACCGGGTTACAGCACCTATTCTCGTAGCCGCAGACAGCGGAATAAATGACGATTTAAGTGGCGTTGAACGTAAGGTCGAGTTCGATATGAAGGAAATCGGTGGCAGGGCAGAGATAGTTCAGTCGCTGGCTAAATGGAAACGCCTTGCCCTTCATCGCTACGGCTATGAAGAGGGCGTGGGCATTTATACCGATATGAGCGCCATCCGCCGCGATGATGACGTAGATAACATTCATTCCGTTTATGTAGACCAATGGGACTGGGAACGTGTTATTTCCCGGGAAGACAGAAATATAGAATTCCTGAAATATATTGTAAAAAGAATAGTAGCGGCTATTCACTATACTCAGGAGAAGATAAAAGAAAAATATCCGCAAATCACCGCCACTATAGAAAAAGACGTATATTTCATAACCTCCCAGGAGCTGGAGGATATGTATCCCGATATGACGGGTAAACAGCGTGAAAATGAAATTGTCCGCAAGCATAAAACCGTTTTCATTATGCAGATAGGAAAACGCCTCAAAAGCGGTAACAAACACGACGGCAGAGCCCCCGACTATGATGATTGGGAGCTTAACGGAGACATTATGCTGTGGAACGATGTTTTAGGAAGAGCTTTTGAGATTTCTTCAATGGGAATAAGAGTTGATGCCGAGTCCCTGAAAAAACAGCTTGAAACAGAAAATGCTACCGATAAAATGCAGTTTGAGTTCCATAAAGGAATATTAAACAATACCCTGCCTCTCACCATAGGCGGCGGTATCGGTCAGTCAAGACTGTGTATGCTTCTGCTTGAAAAAGCACATATCGGCGAGGTGCAGGTTTCAATCTGGCCTGAGGAAATGATAAAAGAATGTAAGGATAACGGTATAATTTTACTGTAGATATAATGGAGAAAAATATGAATAATGTAACTGAAATATTCGGCTCGGATGTGTTTAACGAGACGGTCATGCAACAGAGGTTGCCGGCGGAAATATATGAAGCCATAAGAAAAACCGTAGATACTATGGCACCAATCTCCGAAGAAATAGCTTCGGTTGTGGCGAAGGCTATGAAGGATTGGGCTATCGAAAAGGGGGCGACTCACTATACCCATTGGTTTCAGCCTATGACGGGCTATACCGCTGAAAAACACGATGCCTTTCTCTCTCCCGATGCGGAAGGCAAGGCTATAATGGATTTTTCGGGCAAGGAGCTTATCAAAGGCGAATCCGACGCTTCCTCCTTCCCGTCAGGCGGTCTTAGAGCGACCTTTGAGGCAAGAGGCTACACAGCGTGGGACCCTACCTCCTATGCTTTTGTGAAAGACGGGTCATTGTACATACCAACAGCCTTTTGTTCCTACAGCGGAGACGTGCTTGATAAAAAAACACCCCTTCTGCGGTCAATGGATGCGGTCAGCCGCGAAGCACTCCGTGTGCTTAAGTTTTTCGGGAAAACTCCCGAACGCGTAATTTCAAGCGTAGGTGCAGAGCAAGAATATTTCCTTATTGATGAAGAAAACTATAAAAAACGTAAGGATTTAATTGTTACGGGCAGAACCCTTTTCGGAGCAAAGCCACCTAAGGGTCAGGAGCTTGACGACCATTATTACGGGAATATCAAAGAACGGGTTTCCGCCTTTATGAAGGACGTGGACGAATCTCTCTGGAGGTTAGGTATTTATGCCAAAACCAAGCATAACGAGGCGGCTCCTGCACAGCACGAGCTGGCACCGATTTATTGTACCACCAACATAGCTACCGATAACAATCAGCTTATGATGGAGATGATGAAAAAAATCGCTAAAAGACACGGACTTGTGTGTCTGCTTCACGAAAAACCCTTTGCAGGCGTTAACGGGTCGGGTAAGCATAACAACTGGTCAATAGGCACAAGTGACGGCGAAAATCTGCTTAAACCGGGCAAAAACCCTATAGAAAACAAACAATTTTTAATGTTTTTAAGTGCCGCCATAAAAGGCGTTGATGAGTATGACGAGCTTCTTAGAATGGTAGCGGCGACAGCAGGTAACGATCACCGATTAGGTGCAAACGAAGCGCCGCCCGCCATAATGTCAATGTACATCGGCGATGATTTGGAGGTAGTGCTGAAGGCTATCAGAAGAAACAAAACCTCTGTAGAAAAAATCAAATCCGTAATTGAAACGGGTGTGGAAAGCCTGCCTACCTTTAAAAAGGATACTACCGACCGTAACCGAACCTCTCCCTTTGCCTTTACGGGTAACAAATTCGAGTTCAGAAGTCCCGGCTCATCTCAGTCCATTGCAGGTATAAACTTTACCATAAATGCCATTATGGCAATGGAGCTTAAGGAATTTGCCGACAGACTTGAAAAGGCAGAAAACGTGGAGAAGGAAATCGACAGCATTATAAGAGATGTGGCAATAAATAACGAAAGAATTATATTCAACGGTAATAACTATTCGGAGGAGTGGGTAGAGGAAGCAAAAAAACGCGGACTTTCAAATCTTCCCACTACGGTAGATGCACTCCCCGCTTTTATAAAAAAGGAAAATTACAGAATTTATACAGAGCTTGGAATTTTTACAAAAAAAGAAATCTTCAGTCGATATGAAATTTTGCTGGAGGATTATTCAAAAGCAATAAATATCGAAGCCCTTACTATGCTGGAGATGGCAAACCGCGAAATTCTGCCTGCTTGTATGGAATATTCCAATGTTTTACTTGATGCCCTGACTAAGAAAAAAGCTTTGGGTCTTGGCGTAAGTACGTCACGCGAGGAACAGCGAACCGTTAAAATTCTGAGTCTGACAGAGGATTTAATAGGTTATATAGACGAGCTTCAGGGCAAAATTTCTGCCGCTAAAGGCGAAGGTCTGACCCTGGCAGTATATTACCGTGATGAGGTAATCGAAGCTATGAAAAACCTGAGAAAAACAGCCGATGAGCTGGAAACTATGGTAGGCAGTAAATACTGGCCTTTCCCGACCTATACAGAGCTTTTGTTTAATGTGTAACAAAATCATAACCGGCTAAGCCGGCACTTTGCTCTGCGACTATAAGTCGACATTACCGGCGGAGCCGGAAGTCCTCCGAATAATCTGCCTGCCACAGGCGGGTTCAAGCCGGGGCTGTAACAAAATAGCTCCTTCGTTACACAACAAAGGTGGAAATTCCGCTGGAATTTCCACCTTAAATTTATGTATCACACAGATTATATCTCGTGCTCCGTTCTCAGAAGCACCTCTTTCTGCATAGTTTCGGACAGCTTAACGTAATAATCGCTGTATCCGCCTATACGTACAACCAAATCCCTGTATTCTTCGGGATTTTCTCTTGCTTTTAAGAGAGTTTCTCTGTCGAGGACATTAATCTGCATCTCAAATCCGCCACGCTCCATAAAGGTTTTAATGATATTTTTCATAGTGGCAAAAGAGTTTTCCGTAAAGGTTTTTTTAGAGAATTTCATATTAACAGCCACGCCACCGATAAATTCCTTGTGAGACCATTTGGTTGAGGACAGCACCGATGCAGTAGGACCCTTCAGCTCTCTGCCCTGGCAGGGACCCGACCCGTCTCCCAGAGGGAAATTCGCCTTTCTGCCATCGGGTGTAGCTCCTGTAACTCTGCCATATATGTCGTGCATAATCCAACAGAACACGCTGGGGATAAGCTTTGAATCGAAAAGGGGCGTATGTTTTTTACATTCTGCTTTTATATGGTCAGATATTTCAGTAAAAAGTACGTCCACATCATCAACATCGTTACCGTATTTGGCATATCCGTTCAGGCATTTTATTCTTAAATACTCCATACCCTCAAAATTATTCTCAAGGATTTTATTAAACTCACCTATGGACATAGCCTTTTCCTTATATATCATTTCCCTTAGTACATAGAAGGAGTCTACAAGATTTGCCATACCTATAAAGCTGGGCATTATCCAATTATATCTCGCACCGCCGTTATTTATATCAAGACCCTTTTCAAGACAGTCGTTAACAAAACAGGACAGTAGCGGCATAATGGTTTTCTTTTGTCTGCGTTTTCTGTTTTCGTTCTCAGCGATGAAATTATCTTCAATTTTCTTTGCCAGCTCGTCAAAAAAAGTCTCCGTCAGCTTTTCATAGCTGTCAGGCTCCGTTTTTAACACATCAAGCAAAAGCTGAGGCAGGTTTGTATAAGGACTTGCCACCCAGATATTGGATGAAGCCTCAGGAGTAATTTCCACGCAGGTACTGTGACTGTATCTTACAGCCTCGCTGTGGGGTACGCCGTATTCCTCAAGCCCGCGGGTTATAACAGCATCATTGAAAATCGCAGGATGCGACCTGCCGTGAGACAGAACCTCGCAGGCTTTGTCAATATATTTTTCAGGCATATCATCTGTGTAACAGAAGCCCACAGCAGGATAAACCAGCTTAACGTCATCAATAGCCTGAATAGCCATTTCCGTAAGGTCGTTGGCTACGGTAACACCCTCTTTTGTTTTTCCGCCTACCATATACCCGCAGGAAAGTCCGTTGGGTACACGGTTATTAATCTGCAGGCAGAAGCAATCCAGAAGAAGCTGAGCTTTTTCTTTGGTGAGAACGCCGCTTTCCAAATCATTTTTATAGTAATCATATAAGTATCTGTCAAGTCTGCCCATCATAAATTGCTGAGAACAGCATCTGCAAGGATCGTGCGACAGGCAAAGAGCAAGGAACGATATAGCCTGCAACGCTTCATGGAAAGTCTCGGCAGGTCCGCGTGGCACTTTTTTACATATTGCGGCAACCGTCTCAAGCTCTGCTTTTTTTACGGTATCCGTCTCCAAGGCCGCAAGAAACGCCGCTTTTTCCGAATATTTGTCAGAGAAATCCGCAACCGCTTCAAGGCAAGAGATACAGCAGTTATAATATTCCGCCTTCTCAGGGTCCGTCTCTGCAGCAAGCTTAGCATTTATATCACCTATTAATCCGCTTATTCCTTTACCCAGCAACAGCTCAAAATCCACCACCATGTGCGAATCCTGACCCACAAGGGCTAATATGTCACGGTCGATAAGCTCAGATCTCAGTGCCTGCCAGCCTTCGATGCCTTCTACGGAAAACTCAGGCTTACCTACAATCAATTCACCTTCGTCAATCACCGGTGAAATAACCTCAAACGCCTTTTTATAAGCAATACCATAGTTTTTCGGTGTCAGCTCGCCTCCCAGGGACAAAAGCTCTTTATAAAATTCATAATAAAATTTTTCGTAAGAAATAACGCCTTTCAAGGCTTTTTCTCTTAAGCCTTCGATTCTTTCCATAAAATCGCCTCCTATAATTATATTGTACTTGACTTCGTGATATTTTTATAGTATAATAGTATCATAATTATGTATGACAGTATCAAAGGAGGAAATTATGAAGAATTTTATAAAATTTCATTGTGACATAAACACGGCATTTTCATCAGCGGAACAAAAAATCCGCACATTTATGTATTACGGTTATGAAATCGAATCTCATACTCACGATTTTTATGAGATAAATATCGTTATGGGCGGCAGTGGGAATCATATAATCGGCAATAACAGCATTGAGGTAAAAAAAGGTGATGTTTTTGCCATTCCGCCGAAAATCATTCACAGCTACAGAGATTGCGAGGGTCTTAACGTATATCATTTAATATTCAGACCGGAATTTATAGATGGTCTGCTGAAGAATGAAAAAACCGAAGGTCTGCAGATGTTTCTGGAAATAGAGCCTCTCCTTCGCCAGGGTATATCAAACAATCTGTTTCTCTCTCTTTCCTCCAAAGAGCTTATGGCAATAAAAAATGATTTAGATGCTATTTCCGAGGAAAAAGAAGGCGACTATCCCACCGGCGATTATTTCAAAAACCATACGGCACAGAAGCTTATACACTGGTTCGCCTGGCTGATGGTAAAACAGGGTAATAAAAAAGACTCTCCCGTAGATGCCGATACGGAGCTTGCAATAACAAAAATAATCAACTATATTTATGAGGAATACTCGCATAAAATCACCATAGACACCTTGTGCAGGATTTCCAACATGTCAAGAGCGACTCTTTTCAGAAGCTTTAAAGCCTACTGCGGCTGTAGTCCGATGCAGTTCATTCAGAGCTACAGAAAAAAGCAGGCGTTGAATTTTATGGCAGAACAGAAAAACAGCAAAACCTTCATAGCCCAGGAATGTGGCTTCTACGATCTGTCCCACATGGAAAGATATATAAAAAACAGCAACTGACAAAAACCCGCCCCCAAAAGTCAGACCAAAGATCTAACGATTGAGATAGGTTTTTGTAATCACTCCACCGTACAAAAACAGTCACGTTCCAAGAACTTTTTGAACACTAATCTGTAAATTTGTATGCACAAAAGTAAGTCCAAGTAAAGACTTCATCCTTGTCGATGCTTTTTGTTTCCACAGTCCTCGCCTTGATGTTTGTCGGTTTAGCTTCGTTTTTCCGCAAGATTTTAATAAAAATCAGAGAAAACCCTTGACAATTGTCGAAAAATGTGATATACTACTTAAGTCAGTTTAATAAGGGCCATTAGCTCAGTCGGCAGAGCACCTGCCTTTTAAGCAGGGTGTCCCGCGTTCGAATCGCGGATGGCTCACCAAAAAAAGCACTTCTTAATATGTGTACTATTAAGGACAGTAAAAAGGTCGTAGCGATTTGCTACGACCTTTCGTCGTTGTAAAAACAATCTAATTCCCATTTTAAAGGGTTTGTGTCTATGTATTCCCATATTTTTTGATAATCTTTTTCTCCACGGATTATGTGGTCATTGAATGATGATTGCCATATATTTTTACCATATTCTCTATTGCAATATCTTTTTAATAATGATACAAAATTTGATGTTTCGTTATTGTAGGGTGCGGCGGTTTCCGACGCACCGTTTTTGTAGTCTTTTATATTGAGCAATAAATGAAAATGATTAGGCATAATTACATATTTGTTTATTTTTATATGAGAATATTTTTCATTCATCAGCCTAATATGTCTATCAAGAATTTGTCCATATTCGGATAATATCATTTGTGGTGCATTAAAATCGTCGCACCTTACAATTTTACCCAACAACCGTTTTCTGTCTTTTACACATATTGTAAGAAAATACATACCAGGTGTGGAATAATCATAGTTTTTTAATCGTGTTGGTTTTCGTTTTGGTAAATTCATATCTTTTTTTTATTTTATCTCTTGTTCAAGGTTTTCAAAATCATCAGTATTAAAGAAATCTATTAACGATATTCCCAAGCCATCACAAAGCATTTTCAATGTTACTATTCCTGGATTTTGACTTTTTCCATACAAAATATTTTTAATTGTTGATGGAGCAACACCGGATTCGGTTGCTAATTTATTGATTGTAATTCTTTTTTCTTCGCATAAATATAAAATTCTGTTTTTTACTGTTGTATAAGTATCCATTTTTTTACCTCGAAAAAATTTATATGTTAATTATACACTAAAAGTCTTGACAAAGTAGGCTATATATGATACAATATAGGCTATAAAAAGCCTTTTGGGCAAAAATGGAGGTAAAACAAAATGAAAAAAAGAGTACAAGGATTGATTGCAGATGTGTTGATTGGTGTAATGCTGACAAGCGGAATGGTATTTGCTAAACAAATCAGTGAAACAGCAGAGTTGTTTTATAACAACATTAAGATTTACATTGATGGCGGAGAAATTGTTCCAAAAGATGCAAATGGCAATGTTGTTGAACCATTTACAATGAACGGAACAACATATTTGCCTGTTCGTGCTATTTCAAATGCTTTTGGAAAAGATGTTGAATGGGACGGAGCAACGCAGAGCGTTTACATTGGAAAGAAAGACCAGACAAAGCCAGATAATTATTTGGATAGGATACAATATAATGATTTTATTAAAGCTAATGATTTCAATACTTTATATAGAATTAGCGGAACCATTACCGATTATCTAAACAACACATATACAAACGGAATGTTGTTACGTACATATACAACTACTGTGTTTACAATATCCCGCTTTATAGAAGATGACAAGGATGAAGCACAAATCAAACTTGATTATCCAATTAATAGCTTATATAAAAGATTGTCAGGAAGAATAGTTTTGCCAAGAAATATTGATAGCGTTGGTGTAGATAGTTCTGACAAATATAATACATATAACCATGAAGTATGTGTAATGCTTTATGGTGATGGCAAACTACTAAAAAAAATCAATTCAGTAACAACTACTATGCCGTTTAGCTTTGATGTAAATGTAGATGGTGTTAATACATTGACAATTAAAGTAAAAGATAATTGCGTTGATAGTACAGTAAATACATATATAGCACTCACAGATTTAGCGCTCTATAAATAATGTCCGGTACTGTAACAAGCAGGGAAGATGTATGGCATCTTCCAAAATATTTAGGATATCCTAAGACCTTATGAACGGTGCATCGTAAACGCTGCACCCTACAATGAAAGGCAGAAACGAAATTAATCGTTTCTGCCTTTAAAATTACTATCCTTAACGGTACACCCCATAGGAAGTGCTTTTTTTGGTGAAATCCGTCTTGTGACGGAATAAATCCACTTTGCGGATGAAATCTGCTGACGCAGATGAAATCGCCTTCGGCGGATAAAAAGACAGGTATACCCATATCATATTATTTCGCCAGGAAAACCAGCTCATATTTTTTGGTTTTTTTCTCTACCCGTCCTACGTAGCCGTCGCCTGATGCCTTAGGCTGAGCTCTGTCTTGCGGTAGAATTATCAAGATTTCTTGCTTTGGAACGCCAAAATCGTATTCCCATTTTTCTCCCCGGTAAACAGCATCATCAAACCGTTTATCCGCAAGCGGACTTGCAAATACAAGTACGCTGAGAGATGTTGATATAATAATTGCTCCGACTATGAAAATAACTTTTTTCATAACACATTCCGCCTTTCTTTTTGTTCTGTCTTTTAGACGTTATGTTACGAAAAAAAGTTCCTTTTCATTAATCATGACTGACAGTCCACCGAATACTCTGTCTGTCGCAAGCGGTTTCACGCTACCGCTAAAGCGGCCGGCTTATTTTTTGTTCTTTTTGACCGGTTCACCCGCAAACGGGTTAGCTAACTCTTTTATACTCATTTGCTTATATGCCAAATCTTCCTGCAGCTATTTCTGATATATTCTGCTATTGCCTTTTTTCCTACTGTATCCACATAATATCCTCTACACCAAAACTCTCTGTTTCCATATTTGCATTTCTTATTGGCAGTTTGTCGAATATCATAAAACTACTTTTACCCTTTAAATACCCCATAAAACTTAATACACTTATCTTTGGCGGTATTTGCACAAGCATATAAATATGTTCAGGACAAGCTTTTGCTTCTAAAATCTCCACACCCTTCCACTCACATAGCTTTCTTAATAAATTGCCTGTATCTCCTTTGATTTTTCCGTTGCTTGCCTTCTGTACTTGGATGCAAATACTGTTTGATACTTGCAATTCCATGTCGTATATGATAAACTAAAGCTTCATTGATTTTACCTCCTTCAAACCACCGGCTAAACCGGTGGTTTCCGTTACACAAAAAAGCCATACGCTTCCGTATGGCTTATGGTTTATACTTTTAAACATTCAATGGCAAGGTCATCTAATTTCTTTTTAAATTCGCTGTTCAGCTCGGCATCTGTTATAAAATAGTCTATGTTTTCCATAGCCGTCAGTTTCTCACAGCCGATTTCGTTTGAGCTACTTTCGCAATCAGGGAAATATTTTAATTTTGCGTTGTTAATCATCTTTTGTTTCAAGGCACATTCGTGCT
>JAZSKI010000053.1:0-25254 GCA_045534775.1 Clostridia bacterium
TTAAGGTTTGGGAATGTCGCAACTGCGGTCATATCGTAGTAGGTCTTAAGGCTCCGCAAATTTGCCCCACCTGTGCACATCCGCAGAGTTATTTTGAAATCCACGCAGAAAATTATTAATTAAAAAAGCTACGGTAAAACCAAACCGTAGCCTTTTCTTTGTTATTTGATTTCAATTTCCTTCTGAGCGTTGCCATCAGAGATATAAATATACTTGCAGGAGCCGATTTCAAACTGAAAATCCTTCTCCCCGAAGGGATTAAAAGAGGATTTTACGGTTAATATGGCGGCACCGTTTTCTATTTTGTATTCATAACCTCTGTAGGCTTTATAAAAGGGCGTGAGCTGACCTGTTACGGTATAACCCTTATTGCCCGGGACGGCGGTAATTTCCACCTGGCTTATTTTGGTGGGAGAGATGTGGATATACATAAAAACTACCGCAAAAATTATGGCGAAAATTATAGTAAATTTAAATTTTTTTATCATAAATCTATCTCCAAAGCTACGGGACAGTGGTCAGACCCCTGTACATCCGTTAAAATTTCAGCAGCGGTGATTTTATCGGCAATTCTGTCCGATACCAAAAAATAATCTATACGCCAGCCTGCATTTTTTTCCCTTGCTTTAAATCTGTAGGACCACCAGGAATATATACCCTCGCGGTCGGGATACAGCTTCCTGAAGGTATCTGTAAATCCATCCGATAAAAGTGCGGTAATCTTGGCTCGCTCCTCGTCGGTGAAGCCTGCATTTCTTCGGTTGGCTTTGGGATTTTTAAGGTCGATTTCTTCGTGGGCTACGTTCAGGTCACCGCACACTATAACAGGCTTCTTTTCATCTAAGCCCTTGAGATATGCTTTGAAATCATCCTCCCAGACCATACGGTAGGACAGACGTTCAAGCTCGGTTTTGGAGTTGGGTGTATATACCGTCACAAGATAAAAATTATTATATTCCAGAGTAATGACTCTGCCCTCGTGGTCGTGCTCGTCAATTCCTATTCCGTAGGTTACCGACAAGGGAGAGTGTCCGGCAAAAATTGCTGTACCCGAATATCCCTTTTTTTCAGCACTGTTCCAGAACTGCTCATAGCCCTCGGTTATAATCTCAGCCTGGTCCGGCTGCATTTTTGTTTCCTGCAGACATACGAAATCAGCTTCGGCATCATTGAAAAAGTCCATAAATCCTTTGGCTATACAGGCACGCAATCCGTTTACATTCCAGGATATAAGCTTCATTACATCATCCCCTCAATCAACTTTATGGTTATCTTATTATTAATTAAATCCACAGTTTTAATAAATTCCTTTACGGCAGGTACAAGTACCGTTTTACCGTTTTCGGCAGTTATTTCATACACGTCATTGGCGCCCGTAAAAAATACATTGGTAAGAGTGCCGATAAGATTACCGTCAATATCTTCAACCTGTATACCTATCATATCTTTAATATAATATTCGTCTTTGTCGGTCTTGGGCAAAGCATCCTCAAGGGCGTAGACGATTTTATTTACATATTCTTTAGCCTTCTCGGGAGTATCAATACCTTCAACGGTAACAGCGGCACAGCTTTTCACAAGCTTGGCTTGTTTTATTACAAATACTTCATCGCCAATATATAACTCTTTCAGCTTTGAAAATAAATTTTCTACATTACTGTGAGGTAAAATTTTCATCTCGCCGTGAACACCGCGGACATTGACAACTTTTCCTATATCTATTTTTTTCATTTCAGCCTCCGTTATATTAAAAAACGGAGCAGGGCTATTAAAATAATTACCCGCTCCGCTGATTTACTGCACTATATCCACAAGAACGCGTTTGCCTTCTTTGCTTGCAGCTGCTTTTACAACAGTTCTTATAGCTTTTGCAATTTTCCCCTGTTTTCCTATTACCTTACCCATATCAGCTTCGTTTACATGAAGTTCAAGAACGAGTGAACGCTCGGTCTCTTTTTCGGTAATCTCAACATCATCGGGATAGTCAACGAGGGATTTTGCAATATTTTCTAACATTTCTTTCATGCTATCATCCCTTCTAAAAGTCACAGCCAGCCATCTAACATTATGTTAGATGGTGGGAATGGACTTTATATAATCAGATACCTTTTTTCTTGAGCAGGTTCTTAACCGTATCAGTAGGCTGAGCTCCACATCCGAGCCATTTCTTAGCCTTTTCCTCGTCAATAACGATTGTAGCAGGCTCTGTCATAGGATTGTATGTTCCTACCTCCTCGATGAAACGACCGTCTCTGGGGTATCTTGAATCAGCAACTACTATTCTGTAAAAAGGAGCTTTTTTTGCACCCATTCTGCGTAAACGCATTTTTACTGCCATTTTAATTCACCTCCTTAAAAATATTTATTGTATAGAAAGACCGTTAGGTCATTGCTATCTCATACCGGGAAACCTTCCCATAGTTTTCATTTTCTTTTTAAGTGATTTGTTACCCATAACCTGTTTAATCATCTTCTGCATAGCATCAAACTGCTTGAGAAGCGCATTAACGTCCTGCACCCTAAGTCCGCAACCGGCGGCAATTCGCTGTTTACGGCTGGCATTTATTATGGAAGGATTTATTCTTTCTTCCATAGTCATAGAGAGGATTATGGCTTCCGTATGGGCAAGCTGCTTATCGTCAACATTGACGTTATTTAGCATTTCCTTATTGACACCGGGAAGCATACCTACTATCTGTGACAGAGGACCCATTTTTTTCATCTGACGAAGCTGTGACAGAAAATCCTCTAAGGTAAACCTGCTTTGCATCAGTTTTTTTTCAAGCTCCATAGCCTGCTTTTCATCAAAAGCCTCCTGAGCTTTATCAATCAAGGTCAAAACATCGCCCATGCCAAGAATTCGGGATGCCATTCTCTCGGGGTAGAAGACCTCCAAATCGGACAGCTTTTCACCCATACCCGCGTATTTAACAGGCTTTCCCGTAACGGCACGTACAGAAAGTGCCGCACCGCCTCTTGTATCACCGTCAAGCTTTGTTAAAACAACGCCGGTAATATCAAGCTGTTCATTGAAGCTTTCGGCAACATTTACCGCATCCTGACCCGTCATAGAATCGACTACAAGGAGAATTTCCGCAGGGTCTGTAGCTTCTTTGATACTCTGAAGCTCTGCCATCAGCTCTTCATTTACATGCAGTCTTCCGGCTGTATCTATAATAACTAAATCGTTACCATTGTCTTTGGCGTGTTTTATAGCGACCTTTGCAATTTCAACGGGATTGGTATTTCCCTCAATGGCAAAAACGGGAACATCAAGCTGTGCACCCACAACCTGAAGCTGTTTTACAGCCGCGGGTCGATATACGTCACAGGCAACCATAAGAGGTCTTTTAGAGCGCTGCTTACGAAGCTGTGCCGCAAGCTTTGCCGAGGTGGTGGTTTTACCGGCGCCCTGCAAGCCTACCATCATAATTACGGACGGAGATTTTGAAGAAAAATTCAGCTTGCTTTCTTCACCGCCCATAAGCTCAATAAGCTCCTCACGGACAATTTTTATAATATGCTGTGCAGGAGTCAGACTTTCAAGAATTTCAGCACCTACGCTTCTTTCGGAAACCCTGCCGATGAAATCCTTTACTACTTTATAGTTAACATCCGCTTCAAGTAATGCCAATCGGATTTCACGCATGGCTGCTTTAACATCAGCTTCAGTTACTTTGCCTCTGTTTTTAATTTTTTTGAACGTATCTTGTAATCTGTCCATCAGATTATCAAACGCCATGATTTCACCGCCTATATATTAATCCTGTCTATAAGTTCTGTTATCTCGCCGCATCGGGGAGAATCAATATCTTTAAGCTTTTCTTTTATAATTCCTATGGTATCGGAAATCTCAGAAAACCGAGCCGCAAGTCCCAGACTTTCTTCAGTGGAAATCAAAATTCCCTCCGCCTTTTTTACAGCCGCACGAACACCCTGACGGGTAATACCGATATTTTCGGCAATTTCGCCCAAGGATAAATCTTCATTGTAATAAAGCTCCATAATATCCGCCTGGCGGGGACTTAAAAGGCTACCGTAAAAATCAAGTAATATCGAAAAATGTAGATTTTTATTCATAATTTCACCTGTAAAACAAATTACTTTACATATTATACTACACTTTAATAAAAAAGTCAAGCGTTTTGTTAAAACAATCAAAAAAAAACTTGCGTTTTTTTTATAAATATGTTAAAATATACAAAGTAATGTAAAATAGATGGGAGTATCAGAATAAGATGAGCGAAATTAAAAAAATAGGAATTCTGACAGGCGGGGGAGATTGTCCCGGTCTTAATGCCGTAATACGGGCTGCCACAGAGACGGCTATTAATAAATACGGTATGGAGGTTGTAGGTATTCAAAACGGATACCGCGGACTTTTTTTGGGGAAAAGTCAGATGATACCCCTTACCTGCGACAGTGTAAGTGAAATAATAGGTGACGGCGGTACAATACTTTTTAATTCGAATAAAGATAATCTTTTCAAATATCCGCGAAGAGATAAAAACGGTTTAATTCGTGACGAAGAAGGAAATATCATTTATGACGATTTATCCGCTGTTGCAGTAGAAAATCTTAAAAAAGAAAATATAGATGCCCTGGTAATTGTAGGCGGCGACGGTACACTTACCTCCGGCAGAGACTATTCAAAGCTCGGTGTAAAGATTATAGGTGTGCCGAAAACCATAGATAATGATTTGAACGCAACAGAGGTAACCTTCGGCTTCGATACAGCCATAAATCGTTGCGTAGATGCCATAGAATGTCTTAAAACAACAGGCAAAGCACACCACCGTGCAATGGTACTTGAGGTTATGGGCAGAGATGCGGGACATATTGCTCTCAGTACGGGTATTGCGGCGGGTGCTGATGTGGTGCTTATTCCTGAAATTAATTATGATATCAATAAAGTAGCAGAAAAAGTTAAGCAGGCTATGCGTAGTTCAAGGCAGTATGCAATTGTTGTTGTAGCAGAAGGTATACTTGCACCTGATGGTGAAAAAACAGGAAAAACTACGGATTTTGCTCCTGACGGAATTAAATATAAGGGAGCGGGGGATGCGGTTGCACATGCTGTTGAAAATATTATTAACAGTAGCCGAGATGAAAACGGTTATGCCATAAGCGAAACAATAATGGATATGGAAGCGAGGGCTACGGTTATAGGTCATATCAGCCGTGGAGGTAATCCCACGGCAGGCGATAGAATTTTATGTACCAGATACGGCTCTTATGCCATTGATGCACTTGTAGAGGGTAAGGACAAGCACATGGTGGCACTTAAGCATAACAAGCTTACAACAGTACCTTTAACTGAGGTTATACCAAGTAACGACATGAATAGCAATTTCAGACCGGTTGATGTTGACGGGGAGCTTGTAAATTTAGCAAAAACCATGGGTATTTGCCTGGGTTGATTTAAGCAAAGGCTACAGCCTTGTGATTGAAAATCTGCTGAATAAACAGTTTGAACGGATTGCCCATAATCAGTCACTTGCAACGACAGAGGCTGTCTCACCTTTAGTGAGACAGCCCCTTTTTATTAAGCCTGCAAAGCTTTATCACATCGTCACATAAAACGGCATTTTCGTAAAAGCCCTTTGAAATCCTTGCGGCGGCGGTGGTGTAAAAGGAATTTTTGGCAAAAAACTCTTTGCTGTTACCCTGAGATATAATATCACCGCTGAACAGAAATCCGCAACGATCGGCATATTCTGCGGCGAATTCAATGTCATGAGTGACCATTATGACTGTTTTGTTTTCTTTTTTCAATATATCAATAATTTCGGCAAGGCTTTTTTTTAAACAGGTATCAATACCTTTGGTCGGCTCATCCAGCAAAACAATTTGCGGATTTTTAAGTAAAAGCTTGCAAAAAGCCGCCCGCTGAAGCTGACCGCCGCTGATGCTGTCGGGAGTTTTATTTAAAATATCCGAAATGCCAAGCTTTTCGGCAAGGGCGAAAATATCTTCCTCGCAGGCAAGCTCTTTTAATTCATCCGATATAACGGAGTCTGAAAAGAAAGTCCGCGGGTTTTGCGGCAGAAGCCCCACTACAGAATTTTTCCCGAGACGGACCTTGCCCCGATAGTGGCGGTTTATACCCGCAATTACCGATAGCAGGGTGCTTTTGCCTGAACCGTTATCACCTAAAACGGCGAAATTCTCACCGGGATAAGCCTGCATAGAAAGACCGCGCAGTACGTCGGGACTGTTTTTTTTATACCTGAACCATAGGTTTTTAAGAGTAACGGAAGGCAGAGTCTGAGGAGCTATGATTTCTTCTTTCAGAGAATTCAGCTCATTGGAAAAATTATCCTTTAAAAATTTTCTGCCTTCTTTAACTGTCAGGGGACAGGAGGCCTTTGTCTCAAGCCCTGCATAAATCTTTATGGCGGCAGGCAAAGAGGGGAGCAGAGCATCATTAAAGATAAGCTTCTCCGCCGCCCCGCGAGGCGGCATATACAGTAATTGCCTGCCGCGGTCAAGCACCAGGATTTTATCGGCGACGGGGAACAAATCCTCTAATCCGTGTTCCGCAACAATAACGGTAGTACACAGCTCTTTGCAGACCTTTATAAGTGCGAAAAAAAGCTCTTCGCTACTGACAGGGTCGAGTCTGGAAAAAGGTTCATCCAGCAGAAGAACATCAGGCTCGGTTGCTAAAACCGAAGCGAGAGTAAGTATCTGCCGCTGTCCGCCCGACAGGGTGGATATATTCTTATCCGAAATTTTTTCAATACCGAAAAAAGCGGCAGTCTCCGCAATGCGACGGCGTATTTCATCCTGAGAAACGCCCATAGCTTCAAGTTTTTGCGTTATCATACGGCGACCCGTAACGGTCAGATGGTTGAAATTCTGCTCCATAAAGCCCGATTTACCCGGGCATATAAGCTCGCCACTTAAACTACCCGAAGGGCGGATTTTATCCGAAAGAAGCCGCAGGAGTGTGGTTTTGCCGCACCCTGACGGACCACATATTAAAACAAAATCTCCGTCCTCTACGGATATATTAATATTTTCTAAAGCATTTCTGCCGGCTCCGCTGTAGGCAAAGGTCAAATTTTTTAAAGTAATCATATTTACCCCGGTTTAAATTTTGGATTTCAATACTGATTTCAGTTTATCATAATCAATTTTATTAATATCGGGAATAATATCAATTCCCATATCAATGGCACGTCTCAAAATATATTTTTTACTTAAAGAGTCGTGCGACATATATGTAGAAACAAGAATTTTCTTTGAAAATTCGTTGCCGAATTTATTGGCGACGGTGTCAAGCTCGTAGAGGGCTTCCTTGTGCATTTCACCGTTTTTACAGGATATAAATACGGGCATAGTACCTTTCATCAGCATAACGTCAATTTCATTGGTGGTATCTGCCTGACCGGTTGCCGCTGTTTTGCCGTCCCAATCCACCTGAACACTCATAGCAATATTATTATAGCAATTATCATTATCCTTTGATACATCACGTGCCGCCATATAAATATAAATCTCCAGTAGATTGCCTGCTTTTGTAAGTATTTTGCGGATTTGAGAGCTTTTAAAGGTAAAGGTCAGAAAATCCTTTTGCAAGGAATAATCATAGATTATCCCTTTGCTTGCCAGCATTTCCATTATATCGCTTTCAGGGAGACGTAAAGCACCGTCTTCGGGAATATAGACCGTCAGGCAAAGTCCGTCATCGACCTTTCCCATACGTTCCAAATATTCCAAGGTATTACAGTTTTTATTCCAAAGTCCGCAATTTTCTTTACAAATATCCCACATATAAAGCACATCGTTTCTGAATTCGCCGCTGAAATTCCACGCGGAATTGTCACAAATGAGGGCACCGCCGTTTAATGTAATCATTTCTTTGTTGGTAAGAGAAACGGTTTCTTCATTTTCAGGCAAATCGCAGTTACTGACCCTGATTAAATTACCTGTCCGTACATTAAACTGCAAAAGGGGAACGTTAAGCTTTGAGGCTACTGCACCCGATGCCACTAAAAGAAGCTCCGTACCGCCTGTTAAATCAATATAGCAATCCTCGTTATTTGTGATTAAATCATATAATTTGTCTTTGATTTCTTCATAATCATATCTGCCGACAGTTTCGTACTGCAGAGTTGCACAAAGCCCTCTCATTCTGAAAAAATTTTCAATATCGTCAGTGCGTTTTTTTGTCATTGTATTTTTATAACCCACAAATATGATTTTTTCAGGGTTATAGTTTAATGCTGTTATTACATTTTCTATCTGACATCTGTCAAAAAGCTCTATTAAAGTCTTAATTTAAAACACCTCATTTATTTTTTATATATTAATACTATCACTTTTCGCCCTATTTGTCAATATGTTTAATAGAAAAAGGCCGCACCCGAGGGTGCGGCGCGCAGTATTATCCGATTTTAACTGCGGGACGGTCGTTTTCCGTGTCGACAACAAGAATATCATCGGGAAGAAGCTCGTCGCCGATTATTTTTCTCGCTATGAGAGTTTCAATCTCTCTGCCGATAAACCGTTTCAGGGGTCTGGCACCGTAGATGGGGTCGTAACCGTTTTCCACAATATATTCCTTAGCCTTGTCTGTGACGCGGAGACTCAGTCTGCGGTCTTCAAGACGGGATTTTAAACCTTCAAAAATCAAATCCACAATCTTATAGATTTCATTTCGCGTCAAAGGCTTGTAGAACACGATTTCGTCTAATCTGTTCAAAAATTCAGGTCTGAAAGAGGTTTTCAGCAGATTATTCACCTGCTCTCTTGCCGTCTCGCTGATACTGCCGTCTTCGTTGATACCCTCTAAAATATAGCTTGAACCTAAGTTGGAGGTGAGAATTATAACAGTATTCTTGAAATCCACCGTTCTGCCCTGAGAATCGGTGATTCTGCCGTCATCTAAAATCTGAAGCATTATATTGAACACATCGGGATGCGCCTTTTCAACCTCGTCAAAAAGCACAACTGAATAAGGCTTGCGGCGTACAGCTTCCGTCAGTTGACCGCCCTCGTCATAGCCCACATATCCCGGAGGAGCACCGATGAGCCTGGACACGGAATATTTTTCCATATACTCACTCATATCAATGCGAATGATGTTGTTTTCATCATCAAAAAGCGACTCGGCAAGAGTTTTTGCCAGCTCGGTTTTACCTACACCCGTAGGTCCTAAAAACAGGAAGGAACCGATTGGACGGTTAGGGTCCTTGATACCTGCACGTGACCGCAAAATAGCCTCCGATACGGCTGTAACAGCCTCGTCCTGACCGATGACGCGCTTGTGGAGAATGTCGCTGAGCGAAAGAAGCTTGCGGCGTTCGCCTTCAAGGAGCTTGGTTACGGGAATACCTGTCCAGCGGGACACGATTTTTGAAATTTCATCATCGGTTACCGCATCACGAAGAAGATTGCTTTCGGAATTTTCTGCGGCGGATTCCTTTTCTTCAAGCTGTTTTTTCAAATCGGGAAGCGTGCCGTATTTCAGCTCGGCGGCACGGTTTAAATCATAATTTAACTCAGCACGTTCAATTTCGGCATTAACAGCTTCTAATTCCTCACGAAGCTTTTGAATATCTGTTATGGCATTTTTTTCGTTTTCCCATTTTGCCTTCATTTCCTTAAAACTGCTACGCATTTCCGCAAGCTCTGCCTGAATTTCCTTCAAATGCCCGGCGGAGAGGGCATCGTCCTCCTTTTTAAGTGCCGCTTCTTCGATTTCGTGTTGCATAATTTTCCTGGAAATATCATCCAGCTCGGCAGGGAGCGAATCCATCTCTGTACGGATAAGAGCACAGGCTTCATCTACCAAATCTATAGCCTTGTCGGGCAAAAACCTGTCGGTTATATATCTGTCTGAGAGTGTAGCGGCGCAGATTAAAGCACTGTCGTGGATTTTAACGCCGTGGAAAACCTCGTACCGTTCCTTCAGTCCGCGAAGGATTGAAATGGTATCCTCAACAGTAGGTTCATCTACCATAACAGGCTGGAAACGTCTTTCAAGAGCCGCATCCTTTTCAATATATTTGCGGTATTCATTGAGGGTGGTAGCACCGATACAATGAAGCTCGCCGCGGGCAAGGAGAGGCTTTAAAAGATTTCCTGCATCCATAGCACCATCTGTTTTCCCTGCACCTACAATGGTATGAAGCTCATCTATAAACAGTATGATTTTACCTTCGCTTTTTTTGATTTCCGCCAGCACCGCCTTAAGACGTTCTTCAAATTCGCCGCGGAATTTAGCTCCGGCAACCAAAGCGCCCAGGTCAAGAGAAAAAATACTTCTGTCACGGAGTCCTGCCGGCACGTCACCCCTTACAATACGAAGCGCAAGTCCCTCTGCAATGGCGGTTTTGCCTACACCCGGTTCGCCGATAAGTACGGGATTGTTTTTGGTTTTTCGCGAAAGAATACGTATTACGTTACGGATTTCCGTATCACGTCCGATGACGGGGTCAAGCTTTTTGTTATGTGCCAGCTCAACTAAATTACTACCGTATTTTTTCAGAACATCATAGGTATCTTCAGGGGTATCGCTGGTGACTCTCGTGTTCCCGCGTACACCTGCAAGAACGGTTAAAAAGTTACTGCGGTTTATGTTAAAGGTTTTAAAAATCCCCGAAACAGCAGAGGACGGTGCTTCAATCAAAGCGTGAAAAATATGCTCGACGGAAACATATTCATCCTTCATTTCAGCCGCCAGCTTTTCAGACAGCACCAGACAAGAATCAACATCGGGAGCAATATATACCTTTCCGCCCGATACCACAGGCAGATGCGAAATTTCACTGTCTACGGCATTTTTAAAGCTTCTGAAATCTATGTTCATTTTTTTGATAAGCTGAGCAATAAGACCGTTTTCGTCGCTGATAAGTGCCGCAATAAGATGGAGCTGTTCTACCTGACTGTTTTGATTTTCAACAGCCATACTTTGGGCGTTATTAATGGCTTCAATGGATTTTTGCGTAAATTTTTGAATATTCATATATCATACCTCCTGTAATATTCTTTTCTGATAAGTGCCGATGCTATACTTAAATCCTCCGTATTGGCAAAAAATATTTTAAGACAGCGGTCAAGCATATTAATATATGATGAAATTTCCTTTTCAAAGGAATTACCCGGTGTTACACTGCGGATAAAACGGTTTTCGCCCGTCTCCCACAGATTTTCCCCGTAAAGAGCAGTCTCTATACCTGACCAGATTTTGAAAAACACAGACAGGTAATTCATAAATTCGCGACTCTGCGTTCGGAAGGAAACCCGAAGTAACCCTGAAATCCTACCCTGACGGCGTATCAGCTCAAGAGAATATTTGGCAGTAGGATTATATTTATAGTTAATTGCGGCGGCGGCAGAAAATATGGTGCTTGACCCTTTTTCAACTATTCTAAAATAGTCCGCTAAGTTTTGCTCAACATAATCGAAAATATCCCGTATCTGCCGTTCGGGCGTTATATAACTGCAATGCTTAGCCAAAATTTCATTTATTAAATTGGAACGACTGGTGTTCATTGAATATGCCATACTGTCAACAGCCGCCACAACATCGTCAGACAGCACAATGCTGTAAACCCTTTTAGTCATTTCTATCACCCCCGTAGATTAAATGGAAAATGCAAGTGCACTTTATATTAAGTATAACATATTAAATAAAATTTGTCAAGAGAATTATATAATTTTATTTACGAATTATATAAAATTTATTGCGAGATAATAAAACTGTTGCAAAAAAATTAAAAATATGATATACTGAAATTAATAAAAAATCGGAGGCTGTATGTATGAAAAAATTAATTAAAAATGCTACGGTAATAACTATGGATAAAGATAACAGCATATTAAAAAATCATAATATAGTGATTAATGATACTGTTATTGAAGAAATAACCGACAAAATACCTGAGGGTGGCTTTGAAATAATTGACGCTGCGGGGAAGGTTGTCATACCTGCGTTGGTGAACGGGCATACCCATGTATCAATGACACTCCTTCGAAGCTACGCTGACGGTTATGATTTGCAGGATTGGCTTTTCAATTATATTTTTCCCGTTGAAGCAATACTTACCGATGAGGATATATATTACGGTGCTATGATAGGTATTATGGATATGATTTCTTCGGGATGCGTTCTGTTTGCCGATATGTATGACCATATGGAACAGGTGGCGAGAGCTGTAGCGGAAAGCGGAACCAAAGCTATGCTTAGCCGCGGAGTTACTTATTTTGACGACAGCATACCCTTCAGTGAGCATCAGGGAACCTACGAGGCAATTTTGCTGTGCCGTAATTTCAATAATACAGCCGAAGGCAGAATTAAAACTAATTTTGGACCCCATTCCATTTACACCACGACAGAGAAATTTTTAAGACATATAAGCGAATGTGCGAAGGAGCTCGGTACCTCTATACATATTCATCTGTCGGAAACCATCAAGGAAAACGAGGATTGCATCAAGGAACGCGGTATGACCCCTACAGAGTATCTGGAAAGCATAGATTTCTTTAAAATGCCTGTAATTGCGGCACATTGCGTTCACCTTACGGAGAATGATATTGCAATTATGAAAAAACATGACGTAACCCCTGTTCATAATCCTTCCAGCAATTTGAAGCTGGGAAGCGGTATTGCACCGATGATGAAGCTGAAGGAATTGAATCCTTCCATAGGAACTGACGGGGCATCAAGCAACAATAACCTCAATATGCTTGAAGAGGTGAATCTGGCGGCACTATTAACCTGCGGTGCGGAAATGAACCCCAAAGCCGTAACGGCATACGAGGCATTAAAATGGGGTACTAACGCAGCAGGTATAGGCTTTGATGACACAGGAGTAATAGAGGTGGGTAAAAAGGCGGATTTGGTTATTTTAGATGCCCAAAAGCCCCATTGTATGCCGATGCATAATCCCCAGTCAAACGTGGTATATTCTATGAACGGCGGGGATGTGGAATACGTATTTTCCAACGGCAGACTGCTTTATAAAAAAGGCGAATTTTTAACAATAGATAAAGAGAAAATTTATTTTGAGACAAACCGTTGTTTTAAGAGAATATTTAATAAATAAAACGGCATAATAACCTTTAAAAGAGGTGGTATTATGCGAAATGCAAGGACAGACCTGGCGATAGAAGCAGGTCAGATAACGGACGGGAAGGCTGCTGCCGGGATAGAGATTATCCGCGAGGACGAGAATGATATTAAAATTACCTCTGTCAGAGTGCTTAACGAGGAAGGCAGAAAAAGGGTCGGGAAAAAGCAAGGCACCTATATAACCCTTGAGGTGGGCACAACCGAATATCTGACCGACGAGGCATTGAAGATGGCGGCAAAGGCAGTAGGCAGAAAGCTGGAGCAACTGCTGAGCGAAGCGGGAGTAGAGGATAATATTTTAGTCGTAGGGCTGGGGAACAGAAATATTACACCCGATGCCGTAGGACCTCTGACGGTGAAAAAACTGCAGGTGACACGCCATTTATTTGAGTATTTGCCCAAATATGTGAAAAAAGGCGTTAAAAGTGTAAGCGCCGTAGCACCCGATGTGCTTGGAAACACAGGTATTGAGACTCTGGAAATCATAAAAGGTATTGCAGAAAAAACAAAACCCTCGGCAATAATTGCCGTAGATGCTCTGGCGGCGGGAAGTGTATCAAGAGTAGGAAATACGGTACAGCTTTCCGATACGGGTATTCACCCGGGGTCGGGAGTGGGAAATTCAAGGAAAGAGCTTAGTCGTGATACTCTGGGAATTCCCGTAATTGCTATCGGTGTTCCAACCGTAACGGAGGCGGCGGCAATCTCCGAGGAGGAAGAGGAGGAAATCACGAAAATGATGGTAACTCCCAAAGAAATTGACAGTATAATTGAAAAGGTCGCAACAATCCTGTCAGAAGGAATAAGTCACGGCTTGCACAAAACAGATATGTGAGGAAGATATTATGGACGTTTTAAATCAACCTATCACAGCACTCAAAGGAATAGGTCCGACACGAGCGAAGATGCTGAAAAAATATAATATAACTTCAGTTGAAGATATGCTGAGTTTTTTTCCCCGTACAATGGAGGACAGGAGTAATGTCTCGAAAATTGCAAGTCTTGTTGCAGGTGAGGAGGCTTGCATAGAGGCTACTTTAATTACTGATGTTCAGGTGAGAAAGGTGAGAGCGAATTTAACGCTTTCCTCGGTTATAGTTTCCGACAGTAGCGGGTCTATGATGATAACGTGGTTTAATAACAAATATGTTAAAGATACTATGTATAAAGGAAAAACCTTCAGGTTTTTCGGAAAAACAGCAAGAAACGGCGGCAGGCTCACTATGACGTCGCCTACATACGAAAATCCCGAAAACAGTGTTCATACAGGTAGTGTGGTACCAATATATCCTCTGACGGGCAATATAACAGAACGCATTATGAGAAATATGATGCTGGAATGTGTAACGGCGGCTGTAGGAAACATAAACGAATATATACCCGAAAAAATAAGAACGGAAAACAGTCTTTGCGAGATAAATTTTGCCCTCAGAGCCATTCATTTTCCGAAAGACGGAAAAGAATACGCCATAGCTCGTCGCAGGCTTGTTTTTGAAGAGCTTTTGCTTCTGCAGATGGGAATACTTTTAACCAGGAAAAATATCGAAGAAAGCAGAGGAGAAATTCTTGAAGTAAAAAACAGCTTTGTGGAATTTGCGGGCAAGCTTAAATTTGAACTGACAAAGGCACAAAAAAGAGTAATGAACGAAATAGCGGTGGATTTGTCATCAGGAAAACAGATGAACAGACTTGTGCAGGGTGACGTAGGGTCGGGTAAAACTGTGGTTGCCTTCGGAGCAATGTACTGTGCATATAAAGGCGGATTTCAGTCGGCGTTGATGGCACCTACAGAAGTGCTGGCGGCTCAGCACTATAAGGCGGCAACGGAAATTTTCCCTGAAAAGGACGTGGTTTTGCTTACGGGCAGTATTACGGGAAAACGTAAAAAAGAAGCTTTGGAAAAGATAGCATCGGAAGAGGCAAAAATTATAATCGGTACCCACGCCGTAATTGAAGCCAATGTGGAATTTAAAAACCTTGCCCTGGTAATCACAGACGAACAGCATCGCTTCGGTGTCAGACAAAGGGCAGCACTTGCCGATAAAGGGAAGGCGCATATTTTGATTATGTCCGCAACACCTATTCCGAGAACCCTTGCTATGATTTTATACGGCGATTTGGATATTTCGGCTGTAGATGAGCTGCCTCCGGGCAGGCAGAAGGTTGATACCTTTGCCGTAGATGAAAAAATGAGACCGAGAATTGAAAAATTCATAATAAACAACATAAAAGAGGGTCGGCAGATTTATATAATATGTCCTTTGGTTGAGGAATCGGAAAAGCTGGATATAACAGCGGCAACGGAGCTTAAAGAACGGCTTTCAAAAACCGTACTTAAGGACTATACCGTCAGTCTCCTTCACGGCAGGATGAAGCCCTCTGAAAAAAATGAAATAATGACGGATTTTGCAGAAGGGAAAACAGATGTGCTTGTGTCTACCACCGTTATAGAAGTAGGCGTTAACGTACCGAATGCAACTGTTATGATAGTTGAAAATGCCGAAAGATTCGGGCTGTCACAGCTTCATCAGATACGTGGCAGAGTGGGAAGAGGCAAGGATAAATCCTACTGCATACTTTTCTCTGAAAATCCGGAACAAAATGAACGGCTTAAGGTTATGTGCGAAACAAATGACGGCTTTGAAATTGCAAGACGCGATTTGCTTCTTCGCGGACCGGGAGACTTTTTAGGCACACGCCAACACGGTTTGCCTATGATGAAAATAGCAAATCTCTTCACGGATATGGAGATTTTCAAAGAAGCAAGATGCGCGGCGGAGAAAATCTATAACGAGGATAAAAATTTAGAGAAAATATGCCATATACATCTTAAGAATAAAATAAACAGAATGTTTACTGCGGATGTCGGTATTAACATAGTAGGATAGAAATATAAAAATTTTCCCAAAAATTTTTCAAAAAAGACTTGCTATTTTCTTTTAAGTATGATACAATATATGTAATAAAATATACAAGGAGGCAATTAGTATGTTAAAATTCATAATTGGCAAAAAAGGAACAGGCAAAACAAACAAGCTTATCGAAATGGTTAATGAAGCTGTGAAGGTTGATAAAGGACATATCGTATTCATTAATAACGACAGCAAGCGTCATATTTTTGATATAGATTATAAAATCAGACTTATTGATACACAGGATTACGACATGGCAAGCTATCAGACACTGTATGGTATGCTTTGCGGGGTGCTTTCTCAGGATTATGATATTTCAAACATATTCATTGACAGTATAACAAAGGTAGTAACGGGTGAAAGCCTTGAGATGGCTGAAAAAGCTGTTAATGACATTGAAGCACTTTGTGAAAAAGCTAATGTGAATCTGGTTGTGACAGCAAGTGTGGCTGTCGAAGATGCTCCGGAATTTATTAAGAAATACTTATAAAAATTCGGTGATATGTCCGAAGGGCATATCACCGGTTTTCAGTTGAATGGAGGAAGGTTATGAAATACCAAAGTACAAGAAACAGCGGCGTTGAGGTAAATTCTGCTTATGCGATTGTAAAAGGAATTGCAGAAGATGGGGGATTGTTTATACCCAAAGAAAAGCCGCAGCTTTCAATAGAGGATATAAAAAAATTAAGCACCCTCGGTTATAAGGACAGGGCTTGCGGAATTTTGAGTTTGTTTTTAACAGACTACAGTGCGGAAGAAATTGAAAATTGTGTAGATAAGGCGTATAGCAAGGCTAAATTTGAAACAGATGCCATAGCACCACTTTACAGATTGAACGATAGCACTTATGTCCTTGAGCTTTGGCATGGTCCGACCTGTGCCTTTAAGGATATGGCGTTGCAGATTCTGCCGCACCTTCTTACAACCGCGATGAAGAAAAACGGCGTTGATAAAGAGGTAGTAATCCTTGTTGCGACCTCGGGAGATACAGGTAAGGCGGCAATGGAAGGTTTTGCGGATGTTGAAGGAACAAGAATTATGGTATTCTTCCCGGAAGAAGGCGTCAGCAAAATCCAAAAGCTCCAGATGCTTACACAAAAAGGTGAAAATGTAAACGTAACAGGCGTGTTCGGAAACTTTGACGATGCTCAAAACGGCGTTAAAAAGATTTTCGGTGACAGCGATTTTGAAAAAGCAGTGAATGAAGGCGGATTTCAGCTTTCATCGGCGAACTCCATTAACTGGGGAAGACTTGTACCGCAGATTATATATTATGTTTCCGCTTACTGTGATTTGGTAAAGGCGGGTGATATTGAAGCAGGCGATAAGGTTAACGTCTGCGTTCCTACCGGTAACTTCGGTAATATTCTTGCGGCTTGGTATGCAAAAACTATGGGACTTCCCGTAGGCAGGCTCATTTGTGCATCTAACGAAAATAATGTACTGACGGATTTTATAAATACGGGTATATATGACAAAAACCGCGATTTTAAGACAACGATTTCTCCTTCGATGGATATACTTATTTCCAGTAACCTTGAAAGGCTTTTGGCTGATTTATCTGATGAAGCCTTTGTAAAGGACTGTATGAAAAAGCTTGCTGAAACAGGCAGGTACGAGGTTACGGAAGAAATGAAAAGGGTGATTTCGGAAAACTTTGTAGGCGGCTATTGTGACGATATCAGAACAAAAGAGACCATTAAAGAAGTTTGGGAAAAATATGAATATCTTATTGATACACATACGGCAGTAGCTTGTGCGGTATATAAAGATTATGCGGAAAGAAGCGGCGATGATACTAAGACAATAATTGCTTCAACGGCAAATCCCTTTAAATTTAACAGCAGCGTTCTTTCGGCAATTTCCGATGCAGAGGGTATGACAGAATTTGAAATGCTTGATAACTTATCGGCAATTACCGGCAACAGAATACCGCTGTCACTTGACGAGCTTCGCGTAAAAGAACCCCGTTTTGACAAAAAATGCAACAAAGAAGATATGCCGTCCGCCGTAAAGGAATTTTTAGGTATAAAATAATGGGACTTTATGCAATGGCTGATTTTCATCTGGCAATAGGCGTTGCGGATAAACCTATGGATGTTTTCGGCAAAGTCTGGCAGAATTATATGACCAAAATCGAAGAAAATTGTCGAAAAGTGCTGACTGATAACGATGTATTGCTGATACCGGGTGATGTGTCGTGGGGGACCTATACTTCACAGGCGGAGAATGATTTGAAATTTATAAACAGCCTGCCCGGGAAAAAAGTAATAAGCAGAGGCAATCACGATTATTGGTGGACAAGTGCCAAAAAGTTAGATGAGCTTAAAGAAAAACTACAGCTTGATACCTTGATTTTTTTGCATAACAGCTTTTATCAGTATGAAAATACGGCGATTTGTGCCAACAGAGGCTGGAACTATTCCTTATCGGAGGAAAATGTCAAAATTTATAAACGAGAGCTTTTAAGAATGGAGCTTTCCCTTCAAATGGCAGAAAAAGCGGGATTTTCGGAGAAAATTGCAGTAACCCACTATCCGCCCGTAACCCCTGACGGCAATGTAGATGAAAACTATTTGGCTTTTTTTGAAAAATACGGTGTGACCCTTTGTCTCTACGGGCATTTACACAATGTCAGAAAAGAAAATGTTTTTGAAGGTATGGCAAAAAATGTGGAATTTCGGCTGGTATCAGCGGATTACCTTGAATTTATGCCATTCAGAATAAAGTAATTTTAACAACGAGATGGAGATTTTTATGAAATATCTACCAAACATTTTGACTGTAATACGTCTGTTTATGGTACCGCTGTTCATATTTATGTTTTTCAAAAACACAATGGCGGCAGTAATAATTTTCGTAGCGGCTTGTGTTACGGATATTTTAGACGGTTACATAGCCAGACACTATAATGCAATATCGAAATTTGGTATGCTTGCAGACCCTGCGGCTGATAAGCTTATGCAGTTCAGTGCGTTGGTATGCCTGTATATTGCGGATGTTTTACCCATCTGGGCGGTGATAGCGGTATTTGTGAAAGAATTTGCTATGATGATAGGAGCATTCACATTACTTGCTAAAAAGATTATAATTCCATCCAATAAAACAGGGAAAACAGGTACGGTGATTATTGCAACAGCCATAGTATATTGCATAGCAGTACCTGAAGCGTTGCCGCTTCTTAAAACAATATTACCCTATATAATAGCGGGAATATCCTTCATAACCTTAGGCGTATACGGTTATATGTTTGCGGCAGGAATTAAAGAACAAAAAAGAAGAGACGAATGGAAAGTCAAAACATAAATGAAAGGCTGCCTCACGAAAGTGTGAGACAGCTTTTTTATATGCTTGTCATAAACAGAGTAAGAAGCGGCAGAGTTATCAGAGAAAGAATGGTGGAAATGAAGGCACTCTGTGCCACCAGGAAGGAATCACCGCCGATATTTTCGGCGAGAATTGTACCGTTAACAGCTACGGGCATACCCATTATAAGCACCATAACACCCATATCATTTCCACGCATACCGCAAAGATACAAAATTCCAAACAAAACAAGGGGTGCAGACGTAGTGCGCCGGAAAGATACCAGATAAATCATAGGATTTTTAAACATATCCGCAAATTTTCTCTCACCCAGCACAATACCCGAAATCAACATCGACAGGGGAGTTACACAGCTGTAACTGCCGTAAATCCATTTGCCGATTGGACCCGTTGGAGTTATATTGAAAAACACTAAAATCAAGCCGATAATGATTCCATAGGTAACAGGCTGGAAAATAATTTTCAAATTAATCTTTTTATCCGCCCGGAAAATATAATCACCCAAAATATTTACGGTCAGGTAATAGGGAATAGTATACATTACAAGAAACATAAACTGTTGCTCACCGTAAACAGCTTCTATAATGGGAATCCCCATAAACCCGAAATTGGAAAAAACCAAAGAAAACACAATAACATCCTGTAGTTTTTCGTTTTTGGTGATATACCGAGCCAAAAACCGCATAATAAAATAGGAAACAAAAATCACAACAAATGCTGTAATAAGCACGTGATAAGAGGATTTTATACTGTCAACAGTTACATTTGAGGTAATAATATGTACCATCATAACAGGCATAAAATATTTCATAAGAATAGCGGAAAGCATCTTCCCGGACCCTTCCCCTGCTATGTTTTTCTTCCTTAATATATAACCGCTTCCCATAAACAAGAATAACATAAATGTACCTGATAAAGCTGCAACAAATGGACTCATACGACTAAACTCCTTATTTTATATAAAAAAGCTTCTTGTATACATTTTATCATAGTTTTTGAAAAAAAGCAATACATAAGTTGACAAAAATAAAATAATTTGATAAAATATATCTGTATAATCATAATTGGAACGGAGGTACATACGTTGAAAAACGGAGGTGCACGAATCGGCAGATAGTGTCGTGGTTGAGAAAATGATGTCGTGGGCCAAAAAAGACTGATGAAAAGATTTTTAAAAGGCTTAAAAGACGGAATACCTATAGCATTGGGATACCTTTCGGTATCCTTTGCTTTTGGTATGCTTGCAATTCAAAAAGGTATGCCCCTATGGTCACCTGTAGTAATTTCAATAACCAATTTTACGGGAACAGGACAGTTTGCAGGGATTGATTTAATTGAAAAAAGTGCCGCATTAATAGAAATCGCAACAGCACTTCTGATAATAAATATGAGATACCTGCTTATGTCTCTTTCTCTGTCGCAAAGATTGACGCCAAATATGTCAACCTTTTCGAGGATTTTAACTGCTTTTGGTATTACTGACGAAATCTTTGCAGTAGCTATGCAACAAAGCTTTCTCTTATCCGGTAAGTATATGGCAGGTCTGATTTTAATATCCTATTCGGGATGGGTCGGCGGTACGGCATTGGGGGCTATGGCGAGCTACGCTATACCCGCATCGGTACGAACGGCACTTTGCATAGCTATTTATGCAATGTTTATAGCTATAATAGTACCACCGGCGAAGAAATCCCGCCCGATTCTGGCGGTTGTTATTATTTCTCTGATTTTATCCTGCCTGCTTAGATTTTTATTTGAAACCCTGAGCGGCGGCTGGATAATCATTATTTGCGGCATCGCAGCATCAATGGCAGGTGCTGTAATTTGCCCCATACCTGCAGAAGAAGGGGAGGAGAAACGGTGAAATATTTAATATCGGCAATTTTGATTATGGCGGCAATGTCATATTTACCGCGAGTAATCCCTCTGGCAATATTCAGGAAGAAAATCACAAACAAATATATTCGCTCTTTTCTTATGTATATGCCTTACGCCGTTTTAACGGCAATGATAATCCCGGAGGTTTTTACGTCTACGGGGAATTATATTTCCGCAATTTGCGGCTTTTTGGTTGCCTTTGTGCTGTCCTTCAGAGAAATGGGACTTTTAGGCGTAGCCCTTTCGGCAACTGCGGCAGTATTTGCGGCGGAACAAATAATCAGACTAATAACTTAAATAAAAACAGCATTGCAAATCCGGGTATGCCGAGAATGCCGCAGATAAGACAGGTAACGGCGTTTATCCCGATTGCAATGCCTATTTTGTTTATAAGCACAAGTGCAACCATCCCAACCACACTCCCTGCAACAACCCGCCATATACGACCAAAATTAAAAAATAAAAATACTATTCCAACTAAAATTAATATAATCATTCCCAAACTCATATAATTCACCTCTGTATACAATATGTACAAACCGGCAAAATATACCAAAAAAGCTTTCTCCTATGAGGTGAAGGCGGGCGGCGAAGCCGCTCGGATGAGGTGAACTCCATTACACAAGCCATAAACAAATCGCAGGAGAACCCTCTGCCGAAAACCACCCACCTGATAAAAGCCCTCCCGACAAGCCTCGTCAGATTGCTAAACCCTCCTTGCCTAAAGAAGGGGCTTGTCACAGATGGTGGGAGGTTTTTTTCAAAAAAGCTCACGCCTCAGTTAAGCTTTGGAGTGGCGGTAATCCGCATTGCGAATCCCGCATTTCCCCAAAAACTCCCTTTTCTTTTAAAATTTTATAATTTTTGGCAAATTGAAATTATAAAAAACAAAGTTTTTTGGTAATTATATATAAAAACACGTCTATAAATTAAGCGTATTTCCACAAAAGTGTGATTTTTGCCAAATTTATATTGACAAAACGTTTCAAATATGTTATAATTAGATTACAAAAGACAAGAAGGTCTATTTAATTTGGAGGAAAAAAACATGAGTGAAACTAAAAGAAAAGTAAAACCGATGAAAATTGTCGGCGTTGTGCTTTGTGTAATATTATCGTTGGTATTGATTGGTAATATGACCATCATAGTAAAAGGCACCATTGACCCTGATACTCCACCGGGAATTTTCGGAGTGACGAGTATGATAGTAATGTCGGGTTCAATGAGCGGCGATGCTCCTGATCATATTGAAGTAGGCGATATGATTATTGCAAGAAAGGTTGATCCTTCAACCTTACAGATTGGTGATGTTATCACCTTTATGGAAGACAAAACTACAATAACTCACAGAATTATATCTGTAAATGAAGACGGTAGCTTTATTACAAAAGGTGATGCCAATGACTCAGAAGACTTGAAAGCTGTTACTTATGAACAGATAATCGGTAAATTTGCATTCCGTATTCCTAAGCTTGGTGATTTCGCATTGTTTATGCAAACTCCCGTAGGTATGCTGGTATTTATAGGAATACCCCTGGTAGTATACATATTGTTAGATGTAATTCTTCGTGCCCGCTTCCATAAAAAAGAACAGAAGCTGGCAGATGAAAAAGAAAAAGATAAAGAGAATATGCAGGCGGAAATTGAAAGACTTAAGGCTCAGATTAACGAATCTAAAACAGAGGAGTAACTGATGTGACCTCCAATCGTTAGATTTTTGGTCTAACTTTTTGGGGGGCGGCTCAAACGGCCATACCGAAATTTCTCGTAACGCATGGTAGATAGCAGGGAGTGTTTGCAATGAAAAAGTTAAAATTACATAAAGTATTAAGCTTGCTTTTTGTGTTGTGTATGGCAACCTCCTGCTTCGCGGGGCACACCCTCGCCAACTATTCCAATACCACATCAAAGGCTGATAATGCAAGAATTGCCACCTGGGGCTTTGGAACAACATCTTCAATTTCGATAACCAACCTGTTCAGCAGCTCTTATACCAATGTAGAAAGCAATTCACCCTCAGAGGATGTAATTGCCCCCGGGACCTCAGGGTCGCAGACAATTAAACTGTCCTATGCCGATTCCGCAGGTAAAGGTGCTCCCGAAGTTGCTTATACCGTTAAACTCGCAATTGATACGGTGGAAACCTCAATCGGTGCTAATATTAAAAGCAATTCTGCAATTCAATGGTCATTTAACGATTCATCCTTCGGCACCTGGGATACGATGCTTTCTGAAATTAATTCCTATACAGAAGATGTAGCGGCAGGTAATCTGCCAAACATTCAGAAAACAGGTATAAATATTGCCTGGAGATGGGATTTTAATGAAGGTAACGCAACTAACAGCGCTACCGATAACGCTTTGGGCGGCTCGGGCAGTCCTGAAAATGTTAAGCTTACAATTCAGTTTAGCGCTACTCAGATAGATTGATAATATTATGACAGGAGGAGCTTACAATGAATGAAGTGAAATTATATCGGTTTGCAGGTCTGTTAGCTGTTTTTTGTATGATAACCTCTTGCTTTGTCGGAGGCACAATGGCTAAATATACTTCGGTTGCAGAAGGTAGTGATAACGCAAGAGTTGCTACCTGGGGCTTCGGAGACGGAACCTCCCTTACCTTTGATTTGTTTGATGCCAACTATATTAACGTATCGGGCAAAAACGGTGATAACGTTATTGCTCCCGGCACATCAAAAACAAGCAAGTTTTTATTAAGCTATGATAATTCTGCCGGCAAAGGTGCTCCCGAGGTTGCTTATACCGTAGATTTGAATGTGGAAAATACCACGGAGATTTCAAGTGAAATAAAGAATAATTCCAATATTACATGGTCCTTTAACGGTGCATCCTTCGGTACGTGGGATACCATGCTTAGTGCCATCGAAAATTACCACCAGGATGTAAGCGCAGGAAACCTTCCGACAATTAATACTACAGGTATAGAAATTAAATGGCAATGGGCAATTGGTTCAAACGGCAATGATAACGAAATTGGTAATATGGCAACACAGCCAACGGTGAAACTTGATGTAGAAGTCGTAGTAACTCAGAAAGACTAAACAATACATAATTTGAAAATGGGACGAAATTCGCCCCGCGAATTTCATTAATCCCTAACCCTTAATATCGTATACTAAAGACTTGCCGCAGTCTTTAATATAGCGCCGGTTATAACTCGGATAAAACGCCGGCTTGTGTTAATACATACTCAGACAGCGTGTATGTGTGAACACATAAAAACACGCTGTCAAATAAAAAATTTTCTTTTATGAGAGGAGAAAAAAATTATGAAAACAACAAAAATCGTAGGTTTACTCGCAGCTCTTTGCTTAGTAACTTCCTGTTTCGCAGGCGGTACTTTAGCTAAATACGTAACAACCGGTAATGGCTCAGACCAAGCTCGTGTAGCTAAATGGGGTGTTACAATCTCAACAACAGGCGTGATGTTCGGCGATGCTTACAAAGATGAAGTGGTTGAATTTGTAGCAGACGAAGATGTTGACACAATCACAGTTCAGGCTGACACAGAAGGCACAAATGTAGTTGCTCCCGGCACAAATGGCACACTCGCTGCTTACGCAGTAACTGGTGCTCCTGAAGTTGATACAGAGGTAACATACGGTGCTACTCTTACTATCCAAAATTGGGAAGTTGACGGTGATTTCTACTGCCCAATCGTATTCACTATTGACAACACAGCAAATGCTGATCCTGCAGTAGAAGTTTCAGGTCTTGATTATACTAGCGCTACTGATTTCGAGGATGCTGTTGAAGCTGCTATTACTGGTCTTTCAACAGAATATCACACAAATGAAAACCTCAATCAGGTTAACGACGACCTTAGCGTAACATGGGCTTGGCCTTTCGAGGGTGATAATGTAAAAGACACAGCTCTTGGTGATGCTGCTGCTGCTCCTGGTGGCACCCCTGCTACAATCGCGCTTGCAACATCTGCTACAATCACACAGATAGACTAATTTTAACCTTAGTTAATTTGAAGTCTTAATCTTGTTTTGAATTTAATTAGAAAATGAATTACATCCCCCGCCT
>JAZSKI010000059.1:0-14810 GCA_045534775.1 Clostridia bacterium
GAAAACAAACATACGGAGATAAAAATTTAGTTGGTAAAAATATCGAACGGTTAAGAAAAGAAAAAGGCATCAGTCAAAAAGATTTCATTGCTCAGATACAGATTATGGGATGCGATATAAATCCTTCGAGCTATTCTAAACTTGAGGGGCAAGTACGAAGTGCTACGGATAAAGAAATTTTTGTTATTTCAAAAATACTTGGTATTCCAATGGAAGAATTGTTTGAAGATGAATAAAAATGCAAACGAAGCTTTAGAATGCAAAACAACGGCAAATTAGATTTTAAAATTCTCATTTGCCGTTGTCATTTTTATTATATGGGATGGGTTTTTTCTTCTGTGTTTACGAGGGTGCCGTCTATTTTATATTTTCCTGCGGCGCGTACCTCGAAGAATTTTTCGGCTACCTGTTCAAAGAGGGCGTAGGATAAAATATCCTCATCCTGTTCCATATAGCCTCCGATTTTCTTTTTGATATTTTCTATCTCAGGCTTGATATTATCTGCGGGACGGCAGGTAATCTGCTGTTCATCGCCTATGATTTTCTTTTTGATTTCATCGGAAATAGGCATAGGAGTTGTACCGTATTCGCCGCGTACAAGAGCCTTTGATTCTTTGCTTATCATCTTATATCTCTCGCCTGAAAGCACGTTTAAAACCGCCTGAGTACCTACAATCTGGCTGGAGGGGGTTACAAGAGGCGGATTACCGAAATCGGCACGAACTCTTGGCACCTCCTGAAGCACCTCGTCAAATTTATCGGTTTTGCCCTGTTGACTGAGCTGAGAATAAAGGTTAGACAGCATACCGCCGGGTACCTGATAAAGGAGGGTATTAATATCAATTCTAAGCATTTTTTCATTTAAAAGACCCTTTGACAGGTACTCCTCACGGAGTGTTTTGAAATAATCGGCAATTTCCGACAAAGCTCTGATGTCAAGACCCGTATCGTAGGGAGTTCCCTCGAAGGTTGCAACCATAGGTTCGGTTGCAGGCTGGGATGTACCGAGTGCCATAGGAGATATTGCCGTATCAATTACGTCAACACCTGCTTCAACAGCTTTAAGATAGGTCATATCGCCTACGCCGCTGGTGTAGTGAGTATGAAGCTGTATGGGTATTTTAACGGCTTTTTTCATTTCCGTAATAAGCTCATAAGCTGTATAAGGCAAGAGAAGCGCCGCCATATCCTTGATGCAGATAGAATCCGCACCCATATTTTCAAGGTCTTTAGCAAGCTTCACAAAGCTTTCAATGGTATGAACAGGGCTGATGGTGTAGCAAACCGTTGCCTGGACGTGACCTCTGCCCTCCTGTGATTTCATTTTGTTTGTAGTCTCAATAGCTGTTTTTAAGTTTCTTACGTCATTTAAAGCATCAAAAATACGGATTATATCAATACCGTTTGAGATGGATTTTTGTACAAAATACTGCACAACATCATCTGCATAATGGCGATAGCCTAAAATATTCTGACCGCGAAACAGCATCTGCAGAGGAGTATTTTTCGCTGCATCCTTGATTTTACGCAATCTTTCCCAGGGGTCTTCGTTTAAGAAACGCAGACAGCTGTCGAAGGTTGCACCGCCCCAGGCTTCCAGGGAATGGTAGCCTATCTTGTCCATTTTTTCTATGATGGGAAGCATTTGGTCTGTCGTCATACGGGTAGCAATCAGGGATTGATGTGCGTCTCTGAGACAGGTTTCGGTAATGCCTAATTTTTTTATTTCTGCCATATTTATCTTTCCTTTCATTAATTATCTTGCAAGCATTACAAGGAATACGCCCGCCGCAACGGCAGAGCCTATTACACCTGCTACGTTGGGTCCCATTGCGTGCATAAGCAGGAAGTTGGAGGGGTTTTCCTTCTGACCTACTGCCTGCGATACACGAGCCGCCATCGGAACTGCCGATACGCCTGCCGAACCGATAAGGGGGTTGATTTTCCCTCCTGTTATCTTACACATAAGCTTACCGAACAGCAGACCGCCTGCGGTACTGATAGAAAATGCCACAAGACCGAGGGCGATAACACCGAGGGTAGACGGTGTGAGGAAGGTTTTTGCATCGGCTGTTGCACCAACCGATAAACCGAGGAATATTGTAACAATATTCATAAGCTCGTTCTGAACTGTTTTTGAAATTCTGTCCACAACGCCGCATTCTTTCATAAGATTACCCAGCATAAGACATCCAACGAGAGGTACTGCGTCAGGAATTATTAATGCTACAACAATTGTAACTACTATCGGGAAAATAATCTTTTCCGTTCTTGATACATCGCGAAGCTGCGTCATAACAATTTTTCTTTCTTTTTCCGTTGTCAGCGCTTTCATAATAGGAGGCTGAATGATAGGAATAAGTGCCATATAGGAATATGCGGCAATGGCTATCATTGAAAGAAGCTCAGGTTTGAGCGTTTTTGTAACATATATTGCAGTAGGACCGTCCGCACCACCGATAATACCTATTGAACCGCCGCCTTTTAAGTCGAACAGCGGGAATACTTCAGGGAAAAATGTTCCGAGAAGTACCGCACCGATAAATGCAACGAAAACACCAAGCTGTGACGCCGCACCCAGCAGCAGACTTTTTGGGTTTGCAATAAGCGGACCGAAGTCTGTCATTGCTCCTACACCCAGGAAAATAAGCGAGGGATAAATACCAAGCTTTACGCCTAAATACAGCCAGTCAAACAGACCGCCTTTTTTAATCATTCCTGCAAAATCTATCCCGTTTTCAAAAAATTCTTTATGCATTACTCCGCCGAGAGGCAGGTTTGCA
Organism: Clostridia bacterium; assembly: GCA_045534775.1. Classification (GTDB taxonomy): domain Bacteria; phylum Bacillota; class Clostridia; order RUG12999; family RUG12999; genus JAZOTK01. The sequence continues at coordinate 2,784 of JAZSKI010000059.1, forward strand.
AGCAGCATACCGAATGCTATCGGAAGCAGCAGAAGCGGTTCAAACTGTTTAACAATTGCAAGATATAAAAGCACGCAGGATATTGCAATCATCATAAGCTCAAGCCCACCCGTCTGCATAAGTGCCATCAGTCCCGTACTCGCAGCGAAGCCTGTAAATCCTTCTATTAACTGGTTCAAGCTTTATACACCCTTTCTGAAATTTAGTAAGTCTTTTAAAATTAACCTAAAGCTATAAGGGCGTCGCCTGTGTTAACGGAAGCACCTTTTGCGGTGTAGACACCTACAACCTTACCGTCCTGAGGTGCAACGATTTCGTTTTCCATTTTCATAGCTTCAAGGATGCAAAGTACATCACCTGATTTAACACTCTGACCTTCTGTTACATTTACGCTCATAATAGTTCCGGGCATGGGAGCAGTCACCTTTACCGCACCGGCAGGCGCCGCTGATTTAGGAGCCGCCGCAGGAGCAGGAGCCGCCGCAGGTGCTGCAGATACCGCAGGCGCAGGAGCTGCTGCAGGTACTGCACCGCCTATTTCTTCAACTTCAACTTCGTATGCTTTTCCGTTAACGGTTATATTAAATTTTCTCATTTTTCATATCTCCAATCTAAATTATTATAAATTACTTTCAATCTGTTCTTTTCTGGAAACTGTGTTCCATGCAGGTGCAGACTGACCTATTCTGCGGAAGGATTTGATTTTCAGATTATAGGTCGAGGTGTTAAGTGAAGCCGCAATCGCCGCCGTAAGCACAGCGATAAGCTCTTCTTCGTCTTCCTCCTCTGCCATCTCAGGCTGTTTAATTTCAGCGGGCTGTTCAGATGGTTTTTTATTTTTCTTTTTTTCAGCCAGCTTCACAAAAAAGTGCATAATTTCAATTATTGCCCAAAGGATTGAAAGTACGGCAAAAACCATAAACACTCCCATAATCGAAATAACAAGCATCTGTACTATATTTTCGTTCATTTATATTCCTCCCATCTGTTAAAGAGGTATATTACCGTGTTTTTTGGCAGGTCTGTTTTCACGCTTGCTCATAGCATTTCAAGAGCGGAAATAATACGGGGCCGTGTTGAATCGGGTTCAATTACATCATCCACATAGCCTCTCTTTGCCGCCTCGTAGGGGTTTGCAAATTCATTTCTGTATTCTTCAATTTTTGCAGCTCTTGTTGCCATGGGGTCGCCGCTTGCATCAATTTCCTTTTTGAACACAATATTTGCAGCGCCTTCAGGACCCATTACAGCTATCTCGGCAGAGGGCCACGCCAGTACAACGTCTGCGCCAACGTGCTTGGAGCTCATTGCTATGTATGCACCGCCGTAAGCCTTTCTCAGTATAATATTAATCTTGGGAACAGTAGCCTCACAATATGCAAAGAGTAATTTCGCACCGTGTCTTATAATACCGCCATGCTCCTGAGTTACACCGGGCAGATAGCCGGGAACATCCGTAAGCGTTACTATGGGTATATTGAAGGAATCACAGAAACGGATAAATCTTGCCGCCTTATCGGAAGAATTCATATCCAGCGAGCCTGATGCCACCTTGGGCTGGTTTGCTATGATACCCGCGCTTCTGCCGCCAAATCTCGCAAAGCCTACTACAATATTTTTCGCAAATTCGGGCTGTACCTCCATAAAGCTTGCGGTATCAGCTATTTCGGCTATAACCTCTTTCACGTCATAGGCACGGTTTGCTTCGTCGGGAACTATAGACATAAGCTTCTCTGATATTCTGTTCAAATCCGCCTCGTTGCAACCGTAATCGGGCGCATCCTCCAGATTGTTGGATGGCAGATAGGACAGTAATTTCTTAATACCGTCTATACAAGCTTCTTCACTGTCATAGGCAAAATGTGCCACGCCGCTCTTTGAGTTATGAGTCATAGCGCCGCCCAGCTCCTCGCTTGTTACATCCTCGCCTGTTACCGCTTTTATAACCTGCGGACCCGTAATAAACATCTGACTTGTTTTTTCTACCATAAAGGTGAAATCCTGAATAGCGGGAGAATAAACCGCACCGCCTGCACAGGGACCCATAATTACGCTGATTTGCGGGATTACGCCTGATGCTAAAGTATTGCGGCAGAAAATATCGCCAAAGCCTGCAAGAGCATCAATACCTTCCTGTATTCTCGCACCACCCGAATCGTTAATGCCGATAATTGGTGCGCCCATTTTCATCGCCATATCCATTACCTTACATATTTTTTTAGCGTGCATTTCACCCAGCGAACCGCCTATTACGGTGAAATCCTGAGCATAGATATAAACCAGTCTGCCGTCAACCGTACCATATCCGGTTACAACACCTTCAGCGGGAGCCGACACCTCATCCATACCTAATTTTGTTCCTCTGTGATTTACAAAGGCATCAAATTCAATAAAGCTGCCTTCGTCCAGCAAAAGTGCAATTCGCTCTCTTGCCGTTTTCTTGCCGGAGGCGTGTTGCTTTTCAATCTTAGCCTTACCGCCGCCCAACTGCAATTCTGCCTTCTTTTGCTGTAATTCAGCAATCTTACTTAAGGTAGACATCCTATTTACCTCCTGTTTAATAAATAAAAATATAATTTGTAATATTGATAAATTTATAACAATCTGTAACAGACTAAATCTATCCCATGTTCTTATTTCGCCATAAGACCCTTTTTTCCTTCTTTTTTTTGAAAAATAGGTGGTATCAACAATTAAAGAAAAGATTAAAAAATTTTTTAGTGCATTTTTAATAAGCTTTTTAAAATTTTTCTTTACATTTACCCGAATATCGTGTATAATAAATATAGAGGTGATTAGCTTGGATAATTTCAGATATGACAACAGTCTTGATATAAATTTAAAATTGTTTGTGACTATGTCTCAAGCCACTTTTGACAGGGCAACCAAAGCCTTGCCCTCTTCTGTGATACGCCGTCTTTTTGACAGCAGATATTTTTTTGATGCCTATCTTTTCAACTGCAGTGATTCAGACAATCCCGACAGCATTAATATTGTAGTTGCCTCCGATACGGAAGCAAAGCTCAATAAAAATATTTTATCGGAAACAGAGGGCAGTACTGTTTCTGTTTTTGGTATTAACAGAGGTGACAGCTTCTACTGTACCTCCATAAACAAAGCTCCTGCTCCCGTGGGCAGGCGTTCAAACCGCTGTGTTTATGTGAAGCTTGCTCTTGCACTTGAACCCGACGAGGACGCGTCAGGCGTACCCTATGAGGTGTCGGATCTGGTGGAAAAGCTTCCTCACATAAAGGAAAAGGGTGCTACCGATAAAATTCGCCATTGGGATGAATATCTTAAGATAAACGAACAAATCGCAACGGAAGAAGAAAGGGTGCTTCCCTACAGCTCGGCAGAGTTCAGCGAAAACGGTCTCAGGGTTAAATTTTCTGCTGACTGCTCAAGCCTTACCTCAGGACATATCGGTGCCTGCGTTCAGTTGGTTACGGCAACGGTGCAGGAGGATAACGAAACCGTTTACTGCGGTGACATAATCGGGCAGATTTTACATTTCTCCCCTACCCATCTTACCGTCGCTCTTGACCCGCAGTTCCAGGGCGATACGGAGTTTGAGAAAAAGGGTGTTTTACATATTACCAAGCACGGAGACCTGGTGCAGATAAAAAGGCTTCGCCGCGGTCTTGACCGTTTTTCAAGAGGACAAGCCGTTAATCCGTATCTTGATTTGTTTATGTTTGATTCCCGGAAGGCACGAAGTATTAAAAATAAAATTAACCTGACCGAGGATCGCCTTCTTCTGAAAAATCTCAACGAACAGCAGAAAAAGGCTGTAGAAGGGGCTCTTTCGGCGGAGGATTTGTTTCTTATTCAAGGACCTCCCGGAACGGGAAAAACTACAGCTATAGCTGAAATTTGTTATCAAAACGCCTTAGAGGGCAAAAAAACTCTTATTGCCTCGCAGACTAACCTGGCGGTGGATAATGTACTGAGCCGTCTGGTTCACGACCCTAAAATCAGAGCCTTGCGAAAGGGAAGTGCGGGAAGTGTTCAGGAGGAGGGCCTGCCCTTTACGGAGGATAAGGTTATATTTACGTGGCTCAGCAATACTGCTGCTTCCTGTCTTGAAAAGTTGGAGGAGCAAAAGAAAATTGTTGCTGAAATTGATGAAATAAGAGAGCGTCTCGCCGTTGCTATTGAAGCCCATAAAAATTTCATTGACGGTATGTCTCTGCGTAACAAGGCTCTCGCAAGAGTGAAGATGCTTCAAAAGCTTATTGCCGCAGGTGAAAGAGATTTTGCAACCTTTTCCCAGGATGCGGCGGCTTATGGCAAGGACAGCAATGATACAGTTATCCGCCGCGCAGAAATGTTCGAGCTCGGAGATTTTGTCTTTGATACACAAAAGATAAAAAGGCTGGCAGAGCTTGCGTCAGAAATCGAGAAATACAAAAAATGCGTTGCCGAGTGCATCGCCATGAAGGAGCTGGCGGAAAACTCTTTAACCAGCGCTGCGGCGTGGCAAAAAGAGACGGAAGCACTTTTCGGGAAATCCGTTGAATACAGCGAGAAATCAGGGGAGGTTCTGACTAAAACCGATATTATGATGATATACGGCGGGATTGCCGACCTTCTTGGAAAGCTGGAGCGAACAAAGCCTAAAAAGCTGGCAAGTGTTTTAGGCTTTGCCTCAGGCTGGAATGATGAGGCAGCCCGTCTGCTGGGGTCTGTTTACAAGTTTATAAAAGACTGCGAGGCTACAAAAACCGCCGCTGAAGAAGAGCTGAGTACCATCGGCACATCTATGGGAACAGATGATAAAATTGCCGAGGCATCGGAAATTTTAAAGTCTTTTACGGAGGAATATGCCGAAAAGCTTGCTCAAATGAAATCGGAAGCCGAGGAAAGCGAGAAATTTGCTGAGGAAACAAGACAGCAGGTTGCCGAGGCGCGCCGTCTTGTGGTTGAGTTTGACAGCACTCTCCCCTTCCAAAGACCCGATATTGAGACTGCTATTTTCAAGGAAAATATTGAAGAATACTACGAAGAAATGTGGCATGAGGAATATTCTAACGCCAAGGCTTATGTGAAGCTGACGGAAAAATGGATAAGCCGCATTGAGCTTAAAAACAGCGAGGATTATGATGCTTTTAAACAGCTTTATATTGATAACGCCAATGTTATCGGCGTTACCTGCAGCGGTAGTGGTACTGCGGAATTTGAGAAGGATTATCCTATGTTTGACGTAGCCATAATTGATGAGGTGAGCAAGGCGACACCGCCTGAGCTTATTTTGCCTGTTTTAAAAGCGAAAAAGCTGGTGCTGGTAGGCGACCATAAACAGCTTCCTCCTATGATTGGCAATGATACCTATTATGAGATTTCCGAAAAGCTGGGACTTACGGAAACCAATCATATGAAAACCTCTCTTTTTGAGGAGTTATATGTGAATGCACCCTCTCAGCTTAAGGTTATGCTGTCGGTACAATACAGAATGCACCACGACATTATGAATACCGTTAACGGCTTTTACAGCGACGAGGGCGGTCTCGAATGCGGTATTGACAGCAGTCTCAGACAGCATTTCTGCGGCGGCGAGCTGATAAACAATGACGACCACGCTCTTTGGGTTGATGTACCCCGTGACGATAATTTCCGTGAGGTACGTTCCGGAAAGAATTTCAGTTACTCTAACCCCTACGAGGTTGAGGTTATTAAAAATATTCTTGTGAAAATCAACGGTAATTTACAAAACAACGGTTTCAGCGGCAAACAGGAAATAGGCGTAATTACCTTTTATTCCAACCAGGTTGCCCTTTTAGAGGATGAGCTTTTGGGGGCTTTTTCCGAAAAGCTTGATAAAATTTCTCTTCGTATAGGCAGCGTTGATAAGTTTCAGGGTATTGAAAAGCCTGTCGTAATATGCAGTTTTGTACGTAACAACGATTTCGGAGATATTGGTTTTGCCAAAGACCCACGCAGAATAAATGTAGCTCTGTCACGAGCTCAGAGACTGCTTGTTATAGTAGGCTGCCACGACCTGTTTTGCAGGCATAATACGGATTACAAAAATATTTATAAGCTGATTGAGGAAAAAGGAGGTGTGAGAGATGCTCTGGACTGTGTTCGAGAATAATGAAGAAATTGTAAAAGCCGCGGCAGGTGAGATGCCCGGACTGCAAATAATTTCTTACCGCAAATTTTCTCTGCCTGTACATAAGTATGAGGTCGGCTATAAAAAAAGCGGCAGTCTCCCTCCGAATATAATTGAAGAACAGATACTTGATGCCCTGACGGCAGGGTTTACCCTGCCCGTTACCTGCGAATTTATTGCTTCGGTTTTGGGTCTTGATACGGTTTTTATTGAAAGCTCTGTTGAAAAGCTGTGCCGTCTTAAGGTGATTTCCGCAACCGACGAAGGGGTTTTGTCTCTCACAGGTCGCGGCAAAGTTTATGCCGAAAATCACCTTTTGCCCGGTGGTGAGACCAATCACGAGATTTCTTTTTACTATGATAAGAAATTCGGAGGCAGGTATCTGAAGGCTGAGGGCAAGGCTCAGATTTACGATAAATTCGAGCAGGTGGACGAATACGTCACCGATAAGACAAAATTTATATCTCCGTCACTTATTACCGAAACAGGAAGCAGGATGGGAATAGAAATTGAAAATCCCGAAAAAGGCGAGCTGATAAGCGGATTTTTGTATTCGGAGATTATCGGCAGCGGATTTACGGATTTTATGGAAATATGGGTCTGGGATTTTGTTAACAAAAAAGCCTATGCCCGTGTCTGGGATTTTGAGAATAAATGTTTTTCCAAGGAAATAGAACGGTTTGTATGTACATATACTTATATGAGCGAGGTTACCAATCCCGAAAAATATATCCAGCTTAAATCCGATAACTATGAACGGGAAACTCTCTACAGCGACCTTGCCGGAAGCGTATATTCTGCGGCAAGGTTTGAAAATACGTCTGTGGGTATTGATGCTCCCGTACGCATTGCGGAAAGTGATGAGAAAATCGAGATTCCCGATGCTGACAGATATATTGTTCTCTCTCCCTGGCTTTACGGCGAGGTAACAGACGAGAGAATGGTTGAGAAGCTTTCTTCGGCGAAATATACTCTTTTCGGTTACGGCAGTAACGTAATTACCATACACGAGGCTATAGATACCCTGCTTAACATTACCGATGAACAGGGTATTCCCAAGGTGCTCCCCTGCCTTATTACCACCCTCAGGGAAAAAGAGGTTCTGGCAGGCGGAAAGGCACATTTTGTGGGTAGCGTAGACTATACCGATGCCGATGATTATTATAAAGCCTGCGAGTCGGTATATATAGTGCAGGATAAGGACTGCCTGAGCGTCGCTGAAAAGCGGTTGAACGATTTGTTTTTATCGGAAATCGCTAATCAGAGAATAATTGATGAGCGTTTTGTGCTTGCTGTTCTTAATGTTTGTATGCAGATAATGAGCCGCGAGGATTTTCTTGATTATCTGCACCGTCTGTGCAGCGTTTCCGATGGTAAGACTAAGTATAACATATATTTGTTTATGAAAATAAAGGGTATAATTACACCTGAGGAGTTTTCGCGAAAAATACCCAATATTGACGGCTATGACGGTGAACATTTTATATATTAAATATAAATTTTAAATTTTTTATAAAAATATGTAGATTTTTGCTGAAAGATATGATATACTTAAATGGTATGCTGTAAATCACAGATGTATATTATCTTCGCCCGTCGGCACATATAAAGGAGATTAAGATGGATAACCTTAAACAGATTACCGACATTGTTATTGAGACAGAACAGAAAAAAAACCGTAGCTCCGCCGTAATTGCCGGTATTATTATAGCAATCTGCCTTGTGGCAACGGTGATAATACTTATTACCCGTTTCGTTGTCGCTCCCACGGCTTTGGAGGCTCCGCCCTCCGACCCTCCCGAGGCAGTCTCAACGCCTGCTCCAGCACCTACGCCTTCTCTGACTGATGGGACAAAGCTTGATGAAACAGCTCCTGCTGACCTGACACGTGTACTCATGGTTAACGGTCCTGAAGCGGCTGAAAAAACGGCCTATCTGACCTTTGATGACGGTCCTTCCGAGAACACTGTAATGATACTTGACACTTTGGATTTGTACGGTGCTAAGGCGACCTTTTTCGTTGTAGGAACAACCGCTGAGAAAAATCCCGAAATTTTAAAGATGATTCACGACCGCGGTCACAGCATAGGAAATCACACCTACAGCCACGATTATGAGATTATATACGAGTCTCCCGAGCTTCTTCTTGACGACCTCAGGAAAAACGAGGAGTTAATCGGCAGTATTATAGGACCTGAAAATATCCTTAAGCTGTTCCGCTTCCCCGGCGGCTCCTTTGGTGAAAAAAGGCAGCCCTTCCGCGATGCCGTTGCCTCAACGGAATATAAGTACGTTGACTGGAACGCTTTAAACTCCGATGCAGACGGTAATCCCTTCTCCCACGAGCGAAGTCTTGAGGAGGTAAAGACCCATTGCGAGGGTAAGGGTGATGTTATTATTCTGATGCACGATACGGCGGCTAAGACAATTACTGCCGAAAGTCTGCCTCAGATACTTGAATATTTATCCTCTCAGGGATATAAATTTGAAAGGATTGTTCCTTAAAATATGAAAAATATAATTTTGATAGGTATGCCCGGGGCAGGTAAAAGCACCGTTGGCGTAATTCTTGCCAAATCCCTTGGTATGGAGTTCTGTGATACCGATTTGGTTATCCAGAAAAACGAAGCTATGAAGCTGCAGGATATTATTGACAAATACGGTATGGATTATTTCAAAGCCTGCGAAGAAAAAAATATTTTGGCAACAGCTTTTGAAAACTCCGTTGTGGCAACCGGCGGCAGTGCCGTTTACGGTGAAAAAGCAATGGAGCATCTCAAAAGCGGTGGTGTGACGGTGTACCTTAAGGTATCCTCCTTAGAGCTTGATTCAAGAATAAATAACTTTTCAACGAGAGGTATCGTAGGTAGCGGCAGTATTGCCGAAATATTTGAAGAAAGAAAAGAATTATATAATAAATATGCCGATATAACGGTGCAGTGTGACGGGCTTAATATGGAAAGTGCCGTAAAATCGGTAATTGATAAGATAGGCGGTCTGAAAGATGTATCTGATTGATTATCATATCCACAGCAGACATTCAAATGACGGAAGCGAAAGTATTTTCAAAATATGTAATTCCGCTATCGAAAAGGGGTTTTCGGAGATTGCCGTAACCGACCATTTCGACCCCTGCCAAAGTGATGTCAACTGTATTAAAAGCTATAATTATGACAATATTTACTGCGACCTTACCAGCGTCAAAAGATTTTTCGGCAGTAAAATAAAAATTCTGATGGGTATTGAGCTGGGGCAGATAGGTGAATATCCCGAATCGGCAAAAACCGTCCTCCAGCATCCCTTCGACTATGTTATTACCTCGTTGCATAACATAAGAAATGATGTTGACCTGGCAAAATTTTCGTATACCAAAGGAAATTTTCCGGAGGTTATGGACGAGTATTTCCATAGGCTTATAAAGGCATCGAAGCTTGGTCTTTATGACTGTATCGGGCATCTGGATTATCCCAAACGCTATGCGGCTCTTTACGGGATTAAGCTAAATCCCGCTGATTATATGCAGCTGACAGATGAGATTTTACGTAACGTAATTTCTTTGGGAAAAGGAATAGAAATAAACTGTTCCGGCAGACGTCAGCAGGTGAACGAGACTCTGCCATCTTTTGAAATTGTAAAACGCTATAAGGAGCTGGGCGGTGAAATTATAACCGTAGGGTCCGATGCTCACAGATTAATTGATGTGGGTAACAAAATTGATGACGGGTACATAATGGCGGCTGAAGCAGGGTTCAAATATATTACCACCTTCAAAAAACGTTGTCCGAAGCTCATTAAGCTGTAGAAAAGAGAGATTTTAAAGTGAATTACAGTCTTTTAATAAAATATGACGGTGAACGCTATCGCGGATGGCAGAGACTGTCTGATAATATCCCCACCGTTCAGGGAAAAATTGAATCCGTCCTCTCGGCATATCTGGAAATTAAAACCGAAATCTCCGGTGCCGGCAGAACCGACAGCGGTGTTCACGCCTTGGGGCAGGTTGCGACCTTCGTCTCAAAAGCTGTCTTAGACTGCGAAAATCTGAAAATATACCTTAACAGGTATTTACCCGATGATATTATGATTTTGTCCGTGGCTCCTGCGGCAGATACATTCCACGCCAGACTGTCGGCAAAATCAAAAACCTATATGTACAGAATTTTAACGGATAAAAATCCTTTTGAACGCAGGTACGCTATGTCTGTGTTTGAAAAGCTTAATATTGACGATATGAGAGAGGCCGCGAGGTATTTTGAAGGCACTCACGATTTTACCGCTTTCACCAACGGGAAATCCAAGAAAAAATCGAAGGTCAGAACCGTATACCGAATTGGTGTTGAGGAAAAAGGCAGTATAATAGAGCTGACCTTTGAGGGTAACGGTTTTTTATATAATATGGTAAGAAGAATGGCAGGGGTGCTGATTGAAGTAGGGCAAGGCAAAATCAGCCCTTCCCAAATCCCCGATATAATAGATTCCGCCGACAGAAGCAAAATAAACCTGATTGCCGATGCAAAGGGGCTGTTTCTGGTTAAGGTCGGATATTGAATACAGTTAAGGAGAGATATGATGGAATATCAGATAGAAGGCAGAAACGCTGTCGAAGAGGCTATAAAATCCGACAGAGATATTGATAAAGTTTTTGCTTTAGACGGCGGTGACGGCAGATTAAACCGTCTCATAAGAGAAGCCGAGAAGAAAAAAATTGTTGTTGTAAAGGCTGACAGAAAAAAGCTGGATGCCATGTCAAAAACAGGTGCTCATCAGGGAATTATCGCTCAATGTGCCGCTACGGAATATGCGACCATTGATGATATTTTAAGCTTTGCGGCAAGTCGGGGCGAGTCTCCCTTTGTGATTATTGCCGACTCCATTACAGACCCTCATAATCTTGGTGCTATAATAAGAACTGCCTGCGCCGCAGGTGCTCACGGAATTATTATTCCCAAACGCCGCAGTGTAGGCGTAAACGAAACGGTGGCCAAGGTATCTTCAGGCGCTGTAGAGCATCTTAAGATAGCAAAGGCGGTAAACCTTCGGACGGCTATTGACGAGCTGAAGGAAAAAGGGCTCTGGATAGCAGGTACGGACGTAAGCGGTGAAAAAACCATATATAATCAGGATTTGACAGGTCCTATAGGCATTGTAATCGGTAGCGAGGGAGATGGTATGAGCCGAATCGTCAAGGATGCCTGCGACTTTTTGGTGAAAATCCCTATGATAGGTAAGGTACAGTCCCTTAACGCCTCTGTAGCAGCAGGAGTAATCATGTACGAAATTTTAAGACAACGAGGTATAGAAAAATGAACGAAGTGAAATTTAAAATAAAGCTTGAAGAAAATGATTATATAACATATCACCGTTCCTCTCTTTTTGCAAGCTTCACAAAAAATCTTGCTATGGTTTTTATGCTGGCGCTTTTCTGTTTTATGGTGTATTATTATAAAACCACCAACACCCATTTCTGGCTTATGGTAGTTTCCTCTTTGCCGACGGTTTCTTATATTGCGCTTTTTGTTCATTATATACCGTTAAACGCAAAAACGGAATTTGCTCACAGCTCCTTCAAGGATTTTGAACCCCTTTTTACCTTATCGGAGGACCGCTTTTCCATTGAACGCAAAAACGGAAATACATCCCGGATAATGCTTATGGATTTGCTGTGCGTATGGGAAACAAGGAAGTATTTTTATTTCTTTGTTTCAAAAAACAACACCATCATCGTTCCAAAACGATTTATATCTTCACAGGATCTTGCGTTTTGTAAAAAAGTCATATCGGAGCTTCCACGCAAAAAACGTAAAACTCCCTTTAAGCTGAGCTTCGGTCAAATCATAGGCAGTATTGCCGTCTTCCTGTTTTTAACTTTCGTGGTAACTATGTTTATAATTTCATTTAAAATGTGACAATAAAAA
>JAZSKI010000002.1:0-4028 GCA_045534775.1 Clostridia bacterium
GTCCACAAGAACAATGGACGTTGCACAGAACAGCGATTCTACAGAAGTTAACGAAGGTATGGTTCCTGCTGCAATTCAGGTAACCTGGGCTGACAGCATAAGCTTTATCGGCAATAAATTCATAAACCTTGATAAGGTTGGTTTAGGTCTTTACGAAGGCGTTAACAACTCTCTTATCGAAGGTAACGTATTCAGCGATATTGGTCACTCAGCTATCAGTGTAGGTCTTGCAAGTCACATGTCTAATACTGCATCGGGTTTAACGGATGTTGCATATAACAAACCTGCTTGGGCAGGGTCAAGCTATCTGCAATATCAGCCTCAAAATGCCAACGATGGTGATTTTGCAACAATGTGGAGCTCCAACAGCGTGAATATAAGCGATTGTCGGTGGACAGTTGATTTGGGCGAAGCCTATACAATCAGCAAAATAGAATTAGCACCCCGTGGAGAAGCCAATTATGATAACCCGGAGGCAAGAAGAAATTTTGTAATTGAGGGCTCTAATGATAAAAGCTTCTCGTCAGCAGTAACCCTTGCGTCACAAGGCGGAACGGATTTCGGTATAAGCAACACTTGGAGTGCAAATGTTTCCAACAGAAACAAATACAGATATATCAGGTTCAGAAAAGAAGGCGGCGCTCTTGGCGAAATCAGGCATTTTAAGGTATTTACCGCAGATTTGGGTGGCGTTCCCGAAAAGGAAATCTGTAAAAATAACGAAATTTCCAATAACTATATTGTGCGTGCGGGTGTTGATATGTATTCTGCACCGGGTATGCACCTGTACTGCGTAAGAGATACTTCCATACATCATAACTATATGCGTGAGCTACCTTATTCGGGAATATCTCTCGGCTACGGCTGGTCAGCTACACATGGTATGACAGGCGGAAACAGTATTACAAACAACCGTATCGAATATGCAATGCAGAGACTCTACGATGGCGGTGCAATCTATGTATTAGGGGACGAGCCGGGCATGCGGGTAACGGGTAACTATATTAAGGATTCCAGGTTTGGTGCGGGAGGATGGTATCCCGATGAAGCAAGAGGAACAGCGGCAAATCCGATTAACGTATCAAATAATGTTTTTGAAGATGTACCTTTTTGGAATTTCACGTGGAATCCCAACAGTACATATACAACAATTTCAAATAACTGGACAACAGGACCGAGTTATGGCAACGCGGCGGGGACAGGCATTGTGCTCAGCAATAATAAATGCTATGTCAGACCAAATCCTCCCGCAGAGGTTACAAATATCATTAATGCCGCAGGTATGCAGTCATCCTATACAGGGATAGTTAACAAAGCAGTTGCGCTGGAGGATGACGGATATCTGACGCAGAAAGATATAACCAACGATTTTTCAATGATTTTCAGCGATGATTACAGCGGAACAAAATATCAGCTGATGCAGAATCTGATAGAAACCGCTCAATATCTGAAATATCTGATTGACGATGGGTACGGAGACGAAACCTCTGCCTATGGAGCATTTTTATCAGCTCTCAATGATGCGGAGTATGTATATAATTACGGCAATGCCAACAAATTTCAGATTGCCGATGCTAAGGTAAATCTCCATAATGCAACGAAGAATTTGTATGATTCGGGTGCATTTGATAATTATAATCCGTATGACCTCGTAACATCGGTTTCTGATGCTGTGAGTCATTAAAGCATAAAATAAACCATAAAAAAGACGGCTCACTCGGCCGTCTTTTTTATGGTTTATATTTATTTATAAAGTGCTACCATCTGATGACAATCAATCTTAGGAACGGTAAAGCACAGTCTGCCGTCCTTATATTCAAAGGGTATTTCTTCCATTTGAGGTACAAGCACCGCTTTTTTAACGGGAGCGGGCAGACTCAGACTTACTTCTGTGTTATAAAGAGGAATTATATCCTCAACTACACATATACCGTTACCGCGTTTAACAGGTGAACCGTAAACCAGATGAGTCGCGTAAAAATCCTTGCCCTCTGTTACGGAAGCATAGCCCTGAGAAGGTAAATGGGAAATAAAGGTTATGCGGTCGCCCAGCAACTGTTTAATAACATAAGAAACTATATGACGCGAAATCGGCGCTCCTACAGTAGCATAGTCCGAAAATATGTTCCAGCTGATATATGCGCCGTTTTTGCCGCATACTACTGCGGGATAGCTCTTGCTTGTATCAACAGGCGCGTGCTGGTGGGAACAAAAATGTCGGTAGTTTGTGTTGAAATAGGGATTGTGTCTTTCGGCGACTATATTTTCCGTTCCTTCTATTTCGTAAGCCTGCTCGTAGACAATATAATCAGCATCTGTTATGTAATCTGTTTTGAAAAAGGGATGAATATATGTAGGCTTAAAATGACACTTTCCTTTGAATTTCACGCCTAAATCTATGGCAAATTCATCTGCCTCTTTTTTTAGTCCCGATGTACCGCTGGCGAGAATTTTACCGCCCTGTGCAATATAATCGTTCAGTCTGGCTTCAAGGTCGCCGTCAAGCCTTATATTATCAGGCAGTACAACAACTTTATATTTGTTAAAATCGCTTTCCAAATCCAGAACATCAAACATAATATGTTCTTCCATAAAGCAACGGGAGGCTCCCGTATCACCTGCCGTACCGCTGAAATCGGGGAGAGGGGATTGCGTATATGCTTCCTGCGACAAAATTCCCACATCGGCGATATATTTCGTATCCTTCACCCAGGGCTCCTTTTGTTCCGATTCGGCATAAGCCGCGCCTATAAGCTCGTAGGTGGCAGGGTCTAACCTTCCGCGGGGATGAAGCTGGTCGCCTACTGACGATGCCGCACCGTTGGCAAGTGCTATGGCAACCTCATAACGAAGAGCGTTTTTATATTTATATCCTCCGAACTCACCCCAATGAGTATGGAATTTGCCTGTCATTCCGAGGAAATCCTTGTTATAATTTGCCGCAACATATCTGGCGGACATAGGAAAATGGTCGTAACCGTAACCGCCCGTAGGCAGAGACTCAAGCTCTAAATGAGAATTTTGCAGAGGAAGATAGTGGTCGCCTTTTACAATATGACCGCTGTTGTGGAATATGGGCATATCAGGTTTGATGGAATGAATAGTCTCTTCAACCCGTTTTGTGTAATTGAGATAAACCTCTCTGCCGTGAGCAATTACATCCTCGTCTTTTTCAGGGTCAAAGCCTTTCGCAAGCATAGATTTCATACAGTTGGGACAGTAGCATTGTCTTACGCCGACTATGTCAAGAAAAATCCCGTCACAATCATATTTTTCAACCACTTCGGCAATCTGAGCCAGAAGAATATCAAGATAAGGGGAGTTCATACAAAACTGTCTGTAACCTGTCTGAAAGGGAGTCTGACTCCACATACCCGTACTGCCGTTTTTATCCCTTACAAGCCACGACATGTGCTCAGCTGCCAGCTTTTCGTCAAAGCCTGCCGAAAGATATACGGGAGTTTTTACTCCGATTTCGTGTGCCGCCTCAATCTGAGCGCCGAGAAGGTCGAATTTCAGATGGGGATGAGTGGTATTTGCCTTTGACGGATGGTAAGCCCAGCCGTGGTGACATTTGGAGAACAGGGTGATTGAATCCACGTGTCCTGCTTTGAGTGTTGCCTGAAATTCCGATTTATTAAAATCCTCGCCTATGCCTTCAATAGCCTCCGAGGTGTGAAAATCAAGATGTACTTGTCTGAATCGCATAACTATGCCTCCTGTTTTTTATATTTAATATAATTGTAGCATTATTTGCCGGCATTGTATATGGAAAAAGTTAATATTTAGTTGGCAATTTTTAAGGTTTTCAGAGGAAAATAAAAAAGTTTGAATAAACCTCTTGACAAACGACAAAAAATATAGTATAATATGTAGGTCAGATAAATATGCTGGTGTAGCTCAATTGGTAGAGCAGCTGATTTGTAATCAGCAGGTCGCGGGTTCGAGTCCCATCACCAGCTCCAGAAAAGGGTAAGCAAAACTTACCCTTAATATTTGGGAGAGTTCCCGAGTGGCCAAAGGGGGCA
>JAZSKI010000034.1:0-20755 GCA_045534775.1 Clostridia bacterium
ATGAGGAAGACAATAAAAGATGCAATCGATAACTTGGATGCTCAATGGGATTATATGACACAAAAAGAAAAACAAGCACTCATAAGAACACTTGTTAATAGAGTTATTATTACTGATACAACGATAAAAGTTGAACTATTAATATGATTTACGACTAAGTACATTCATTCCTATGATAATTGGGGAGATTCGCAGATATTTAAGGGATAACAACCCCATAAGAGTAAGCCGGTCCATTCGTGATACCGCCTATAAGGTACTACAGGTCAAAGAAAAATTAATGGCAGAAAACGGCAGAGAACCTAAGGTGGAGGAAATTGCGAAGAATATGGGGCTACCCTATGAAGATGTAGTTTTTGCTATGGACGCCATTCAGGACCCTATATCTCTCCACGAACCGGTATACCACGACGGCGGCGATGCAATTTACGTTATGGATCAGGTTAAAGATACAAAAAATTCAGACGAGGTGTGGATTGAAGAAATTGCTCTCCGCCATGCTATGGATAAGCTCAGCGACAGAGAAAAGAATATTCTGCAACTAAGGTTCTACCGTGGCAGAACCCAAATGGAGGTGGCGGAGGAAATAGGTATAAGCCAGGCGCAGGTAAGCCGCCTGGAGAAATTCGCACTGACCCAGATGAGAAAATATATATAGACAGCAGGACTGCGGCTTAATTTTAAGGTTAGGTCACAGTCCTTGTTCTTATAAGGTCGGATAAACTAAACAGAAAGGAAGCTGATGAAGGTGAGGATAAAGTTTTTGACGGAAAGCATTGACAAGATTGACAGAAAATGATATAATAATTACGATACATACTATGCTTATAACGGATTAAGCATATTCTAACCCCACAAGATGTACGCTAATCAGATAAAAGCGTACGGGTCGGCTATCGTAGCTTTGTGGGGTTGGGTAAGTATAAGTGTGTAGCAGCCTTATGTCAGAGCTGTATTATGTTGTTTGAGGTGATAGAAAATGGACGGAAACAAAAGCTATAAATTAGTTTTGGCGGCAATATTTTGTGCGCTTGTATTTGTGATGACACGGATAGCTATACCCACGCCACCTGTCGGTAACATTAATCTTGGTGATTGTATGGTTATTTTATGTGCCTGCCTGCTTGGTAATTCCTACGGGATTTTTGCGGCCGCTATCGGTGCGGCACTTTGTGATTTGGCAAGCGGATATGCCATATATGTACCGGCTACCTTCGTAATAAAGGCTTTGATGGTGGGTGTTATTCTCATTATGCAAAAACACATATTCAGGAACGGGAAATATATTTCGCTGATTATTCCTGTGGTATGTGCGGAGATAATTATGGTTGCCGGATATTTCGTTTATGAGGCGTTGGTGCTTGGCTACGGCATAGGAGCAAGTGCAAACGTACCCTTTAATCTTATTCAGGGTGCGCTGAATATTATAGTGGCAGGGTTGTTGCTTGCTCTGCTGGAAAAAACGGGACTTATACGGAACGTAGGAGAGAAGCTTGGTAAGAAAAAAACACACAGAAGGAAATAATTTTATGGTTTTAAATCAAAATTCAAGGATGTTGACGGCGGTTTGCGTAGAAACGGAAAAATTCAGAGGACTGTTTTTGCCTGAGTTTGGTTGCCGGATGGTTTCGCTGGAGGATAAGGAAAATGAATATGAGCTTTTTGCCCAGGATGCAGCGGATAAATTTATACCGCTGACCTATGACGGAGGTTATGTGGAAGCGGAGGTTTCGGGCTTTGATGATATGTTCCCGACCATAGACCCCTTTGTCGGCGGCGGGAAAGCGTATCCTTGCCATGGTGAGATGTGCAGGGTGCGCCACGAGTGGGAGATAACGGAGGATATGCTTAATACCTCTTTTGTTTCGGAGGTTTTCGGATAACAGATACGATAAAACCGTATCGGCAGGAGAAAACGGAGAAATTGTAGTTAACTATGCCATAACAAATCCGGGGAACGAGGAATTGGACTGTCTGTGGGCAGGTCGCGTGATGTTGACGGCGGAGGAAGGGTAGTAGTTCTCTTTGAAGAAAACGCTGAGGCGGAAATTATGTTTGATGTAAATGGCGAAACAGGTACACCGGGCAGTAAAAATAAAGTTTCCAAAGAGATTTTAACCCAAAAGCCGTACAGTAGCGAGGGAGGCCGGATTAAATACTATTTTAAAGATAAAGTCAGAGAAGGAAAATGCGGATATTATAATCCGAAAACAAGGAAAACTCTCTATCTGAAATATGATGGAGATAAGATCCCGTATCTGGGAATATGGATAAATGATGGCGGATTTAAAGGTATGTATAACGCGGCTATAGAACCTGCGACAATCCCCTATGATTCGCCGCAAAACGCGAGAGCAAGGAATATGAGCTTTGCCATCAAACCGAAGGAAAGCTTTGAATTTACCATTGTATTTGATATAGTGTGATAAACATAAGAAATCGGAGTTTTTAAAAATAGCGAAACGGAACGAGCCCTTTGAGCCGCCGAAGAGTTATTTTTTGAAGCTCTGATTTTTTTAAGCCTGCTACGATAAAAATATATTGGCAGAATGGTAATTTGTGGTAAAAACAGGAGAGAGGCAAAAGAAAAAACAGGGGTAAAAGTATTAAAAAAACGAGTCGTAAAAAACCCGTTTTTGCTTGTAAATATGCAACTTCAGGCATAACTCCCGAATTTGATATTAATCTCTTGTATTTGATATTTACACTATGGCTGAAAAGTTGTATAATTAAAGTAGATAGTGTGTCCTTCTCGGAACACTATCTGGTCATGATCGGAGGAGAAAAAATGGAAAAAACAGTTTTAAGAACTAAACAAAAAAAATAAAGGGTGGCAAAAGCCTCAAGACAAGTGCCAGTGCACTTAACAAAAAGAATTCACTTGTGCTCCTGGGCTTGTGTGTGCCGCTGATGGTTTGGCTGGTGGTATTTAACTACATTCCGATGGTAGGTGTAATTATAGCCTTTAAAAACTACAACAACCGATTGGGTATGTTCGGAAGCCCATGGGTAGGTATGAAGAATTTTGAGTATTTGTTTAAGTCGCAGGATTTCTTCAGAATAGTAAGAAACACCATCGGTTATAACATTATATTCATAATTACGGGAGTTATATTTGCAGTCTTTGTGGCTATACTTCTCAACTCCTTGAAACGAAAAATATCCGTTAAAATTTTTCAGACGGGATATTTTCTGCCCTTCTTCATATCGTGGGTTATAGTTGCGTTTATAGTTCAGCTTCTCTTAGATGTGGACAAGGGTATTTTAAATAGTATGATAACCACCTTCGGAGGCGAGCCTGTATTCTGGTATCAGGAAAAATATCCATGGCCATTCATCTTCACAATAGCAAATCTGTGGAAGAACTTTGGTTACAGTACCATAATGTACTACGGGGCGATAATGAATATCGACCAGGAGCTTTATGAGGCGGCTAAGATAGACGGCTGTACGGAAGGACAGCTTACCAGGTACATAACAATACCGCTATTGATGCCTATGGCGGTAATGCTGACCATACTCAGCGTAAGCGGTATCATGCGAGGAGACTTCAGTTTGTTCTACTACGTATCAAACGACTCGGGTATGATATACGAGGTAACGGATATTATAGATACCTATCTGTTCAGAGCCTTGCGTAAAACGGGTGACATGGGTACATCGAGTGCTGTCGGTCTGTTCCAGTCGGTAGCAGGCTTTGTGCTTGTAATGATCAGCAACAAAATTGCACATAAAGTAGACGAAAACACAGCGCTTATTTAGGACGGAGGGGAAAAAGGTGAAAAAGATTAAAACAGGAAAGAATCATATGGCAATAATATCAAAAAATCTTTTTATGATATTACTGCTGGTGGCAACGGTACTTCCCTTCATACTGATAATATCGGCATCCTTTTCTTCGCAGAGTGCCATAGACAACTACGGTTATCAGCTTATACCCAAGGAAGTTACCTTAGACGGCTATAAATATATAATGCAGACCTCCGATCAGATAATAAAGGCGTATGTAATAACCATATTTATCACGGCGGCGGGAACAATATTATCATTGATGATGAACGCCATGGCGGCATATCCTCTTTCAAGAAAAGATTTTCTTTACAGAAGACAGGTGAATATGTTTGTATTTATCCCAACCATAATAAGCGGCGGTATCGTACCTACATATATCTTGATAACCAAATACCTGCACATGGCTGATACAATATGGGTACTGTTCGTACCGGCGCTTGCCAATGTAAGCAGAATGTTTTTGCTGAGAACCTTCTTCGCAAATATCCCCGACTCGCTTATAGAGGCGGCAAAAATCGAAGGTGCGAGCGAAATGGAAATATTTTTCAAAATAGCTTTACCGCTGGTAAAAACAGGTCTTGCTACGGTAGCTATATTCCTGGTGCTTCAGTTCTGGAACGAATGGTTTACGGCGTTGCTTTATATGAACAGCAATAAATACATAACATTGCAGCTGCTCCTTAACAGAATAATGGAAAATCTGCAATTCTTAAAACGTAACCCGGATATAGGTATGGCACAGATGATGGCAATGGATATGCCGGAGACGGCGGTATCAAATGCCATGGTAATAGTAACAGCAGGTCCTACGCTCATAGTATTCCCCTTCTTCCAGAAATATTTTGTTAAGGGTATCACGGTAGGTTCTGTAAAAGGATAAATTAATTTTGTGATAATGAATGAGAATTCATATATAAAAATTTAAAGGAGGAAAAAAGTTATGAAAAAGAAAATTTTATGCGGATTGCTGGCGGCAGTAATGATGTTTACAGCAGGCTGCGGAGAAAACACAGGAACCAAAAAAGGAGAAGTTAACATGAATGAAGAGATTGAACTTCTCTGGTATTTGCCTTGCACGCAGCATTCTGATGCTGAACGGGTATTTGCGAGGCAAATAAGATGCTTAAGGAAAAGCTTAATTTGATGGTTAACTTCAACATAGTTGAGTTTGGCAGCTATGAACAGAAAATGCAGATTGTAAACGCCGGAGGCGGCGAATATGATGTAGCATTTACATCCAACTGGCTTAACAACTACTACTTGAACGCAGAACGTGATACCTATGTGGATATAACGGAAATGCTTCCCAAATATGCACCTAATATGTATAGGGACATAGCGCCGAAATACTGGGACGGTATTAAAATTGACGGCAAAATTTACGGTGTTATAAACCAGCAGATATTTGCAAGACAGTCAGGGTTCTTGTGCCCCAAACCCTTTGTTGATGAGTTTAACATTGATATGGAAAGCATTAATGCCTTTGCGGATTTTGAACCCTATCAGCGTCAGATTATTGCAAAGTATCCCGATGCCAACCAGCTTAGTACCTTGTTTAATTCGGATTTAGCAGGCTTTGCTTCTGTTTTAGGTGATGAAACACCGGTAGTTATCCGCGTAGACAGCAATGAAATTAAGGTTGAGAACTTAATAGAAACTCCTGAATATAAGGAGGCTATAGAGCTTGCAACCCGCTGGAACAGAGACGGGCTTATTAAAAAATCTCTCCTTTCTGTTGACGAATCTCAGGGGGCAACAAAAAGAGGCGATACCATATATCGTACAATTCAGTCGCTTTCAACCTATAAACCCGGCGTTGAAGCGGAGGACTCATTACTTCACAATGTAGAATTTGTATACCATTTAGTAGGAGAGCCTGTTCTTTCAACTAACGGTATTGCGGCAACACTTAATGCAATACCCAACACCTCAAAGCATCCTGAAAGAGCACTTATGATGCTTGATATGGTAAATACCGATAAGGATTTGTTCAACCTGTTATACCATGGTATTGAAGGTGTTAACTATGAGAAAGTCGGTGAAAACAGAATTAAACACATAAACAGATTTGCTCCTGCGGCATATATTCTCGGAAATCAGTTCCTTGCATATCTCTATGATGACCAGCCGGATGATGCATGGGAACAGACAAAGAAGATTAATGACGAGGCGAAGCTGTCACCGCTTTACGGCTTTGTTCCCGATACAACCAACTGTAGCGCACAGGTTGCAAACTGTAAATCGGTTGTAGGTGAGTATAAAGGCATTCAGCAGGGCGTAGGCGATACAGAAAAGCTTTATGCAGACTTTGTTGCGAAGCTTAAATCTGCAGGTATTGACACACTTATTGCAGAACTTCAGAGACAGATAGATGAATGGGTAAAAACGAAATAACTTAAGGGGATGAAACTGCTTGAAATTGAGTAACTTTGCTAAACGGAAGAAAAAAACAAGCTTAATATATAAAAATGTGTTTTCTGCTATTGCGGGCATACTTGTTGTATTAATAAGCCTTTGGATAGGTGTAACATATTATGCTATGCAAAGCGGCTCAATGGAAGCATTCTATTATTTTACGAAAAGCAATGCCATTTCGGCGTTGAATAATGTGGATGAAATGTCAAGGCAGGTCCAATCAACTCTTGTGTCGCTGGCATTGGAGCCGGAAATAACAGAGTTTTGGTTGGACGGCCTGCCCGACAAAACCGATATAGCCGGGGCAAAGGAGATTTTAAGCTTTGACAGCGCGGTTGAACAATATAACGGCAATATTTACATATATAACGAAAAAACCAATATGGTATTTCAAAAAAACAGCGGCGAGAATTTGCCCGCACAGGAGGTGATAGAGCTTATACCGGAGCTTCCGCAGGTGCTGGAAGGAAAGCCAGATAAAAGAGCAATTAAAAAATTTTTTATACCGGGTACGGGAATTTATGACAGCAAGCTGTTTGTCGCGTACTATCCTCATTCTTTTTCCGGCAACTGTATTATAAAACAAATTTCGGGTATGAGCTTTATCAGAAATTTTAACTCTTTAAACATATTGGAGAAGTGCAAATATGCACTTTATGACGAAAATGAAGTTTTGTACAGTAACTTCTTTATGGAATCGGATAAATTAAAAGAATTTGAACAATCCTATAAGGGCGGGGAAAGTCTGCAGAAAGCCAAAATCGGTAAAGAAAAATGCTACTGCGCCATATTTGAAGTAAAGAGTGTACCGGACAGACTTATGGTATTTGTTCCTGAGCATAGCATATATTCAAATAAAATTTTTGACAAAACGGGCAATTTCCTGCTGGGAGTTGTTATAGTGCTGATTATAATTTTAATTATAGGCATAGTTTTATGGAAGGTAATTGCAAAATATGAAATTCATATTAGAAATATATATCTTATGAAAAAATTTAAAATTGACAATAAAGTAGACAGACAGAGAATTTTAGAGGAAATTATAGAAAAATCCGAACAAATCGAATGGGAAACCATACCCGAGAAAGAATTTGCCGTATTTTTACATGGCAGCCTGGTTTTGACTTTACTTCAGCTTGAAAAAAACGAGAACGAGACTGAAGGGGAAGAGGATTGCAGAAAGTATTGCCTGGTCGACCAAATTAAGGATTTATTCACGAAAAGATATACGGAATGTGTTGTTCTTGAAGAAAGAATGATATGAATTATAATTTCCGCAGACGAGACGCTGACAAAAGAATATATTGAGGAAAAGCTGGCACAGCTGAGGCAGACATCAGAAACAAGATTTGCGGCGGCAAGTCATATAAAATATAAGTTCGAGTCTATTTGCTCTAATTACATATATGATGATTTCTATATTACCACCAGAACAGACTGGTGTATGGGAGCAGGTTATCCCTTTGCGAGAATTATGCTTGTAAACTTTGAAAAGGCAACCCTTGAAATGAACGCCGATGAGTCTATTACAATCTACGCCGAGGATGGTAAGGTAGAAATCCCCTGCCCCGCAGATAATGATATGTACACAGCGGAGGTTGTTGAATTTATCGATTGTATTGAAAATAACCGTGACAGCAAAATTATATCTCCCGAAAGTACAATGCTTTCAATAAAGCTTGCGAACATTGAAAAGGAATCGGCATTAAAAGGGGAAACAATTTATGTATAATAACAGAACAGGCGTAATTTTTGATTTATCAAGACTTTTAAAGGAGGGTGCGGATATTCTTTTTGAGCCGGGAGTGGAGTGCATTCAGCTTTGTAGCTGGGACACAAGCCTTTCAACAAAAGAAAATGCCGCAAGGGTTAAAGAATTGCTACAGGATAAAATTGCCGTATCCTCCATTTGGGGAGGCTGGAGCGGCGGCGGGACATGGGATTTTGTAGAAGGTCCCATTACCCTCGGAATAGTTCCCGAAGTCTTCCGTATGCAAAGAATAGCCGACCTTAAGGCGCACGCAGACTTTGCGGCGGAGGTAGGCGCTCCTTATATGGCTACTCACATGGGATTTATGCCTGAATAGCCTTGCTACGAGGCTTATAAGGGTGTAGTGTTTACGGTACGTACCATTGCACAGTATTGTAAATCTAAGGGTATCGGTCTTAATTTTGAGACGGGTCAGGAAACTCCCGTAACCTTGATGCGAGTATTTCAGGATGCGGGCTGTGATAACCTCGGTATCAATCTCGACCCGGCAAACCTGATTATGTATGGCAGAGGAAATCCTGTAGATGCCATAGACATTTTTGGTGACAAAATCCGCGGCGTTCACGTAAAAGACGGCGACTATCCCAAAGATGATTTCTATAAGTTAGGTAACGAAAAAGTCGTAGGCGAGGGAAGTGTAAATTATCCCGTATTTCTGCTCAAGCTGCTAAAGCAGGGCTATAAGGGCGACCTTTATATAGAAAGGGAAATAGCGGGCGAACAGCAGACGATAGACATAAAAAAGACTATAGATTATATAAAAGGACTTATGAAGGGTTAAGGAGGACACAACTATGGCTAAATTAAAAAGAAAAGACAGCTTCTTTGGATTGCATTTTGACTTCCATGCAGGGCCTGATTCAAAAGTAGGCGAGGAAATTACCCCCAAAATTTTTGAACGCTATATCACAGAGGTAAAGCCTGATTATATTCAGGTAGTCTCCAAGGGTCACGGAGGTACGGCAAGCTGATTATTGCAGGTGCCAAGGCATCTAAGCTTTTTGAAGAGCTGCTCCCCGTTGAGTTTGATACTTATCACGAAAATCAGAGAATGTATCTGATGCAGGACTGTATAATGAGTGGGTTTGAAACTGATTTTTATGAAGCCTACGGCGAGGGTATCAAGTCCTACAGCTGGTTTGATGAAAGAAGCGAATACTGCACAGCCATTACGGAAACAAGCTATGGTAAGGGTAAAATCGTTGCAATGCTCTTTGATT
Source organism: Clostridia bacterium (assembly GCA_045534775.1). Taxonomy (GTDB): domain Bacteria; phylum Bacillota; class Clostridia; order RUG12999; family RUG12999; genus JAZOTK01. The sequence goes on from JAZSKI010000034.1 coordinate 9,199, forward strand.
ACGGCAAGGCTTATTCAAAAATCCGAAGCTCGGCTCTCAGAAATGCAATGGATGATATTCTTTGCTCCGTATACACACCGATGGTAAGACTTAATATGAAAAACCTTGACGTAAGTATGCAGGAGGATGGCGATAAAAGAATAATAAACCTGGTTAACGTAGGCGGTGACCACGTAGGCGGATGTGCAAGCTATGATTTTGTTCAGCCCTTCTATAATGTGGAGCTGACCATAGATATGCAGGACAAATATACAAAAATCACAATGCCTCTCGTAAGTGATGCGCCTGCGGAATTTGTACGCGAAGGCAGATTTGCCAAGCTTAAAGTTGATGTTGATGATATTCATCAGATACTTATTTTAGAATAAATAAAAATTAAATAATCACCGTGGTTTCTGCACCTGAGTGACAAATAGTAAATATCAGTCTTAAAAGCCTTGCTGATGCCATATCCGCACTATTGGTAAAGCGAGGCACAGACGGATATTGCCACTCCTTTGCTCAGGTGTAGAAACCACGGTGATTATTTTTATTTAATTGTATTATATAATTTCAATCTGACACATTTTCATAGTCGTCAGGGCGGCGCTATGGCTGTCCGGGGTTACGCCTGCGCAACAGCTTGAATCAACGGTTATGGGAATTTCTGGGAAATTGGCTTTCAGTAAAAGTGCGCTTGATACAACGCAAATATCGGTACAAAGACCGATAAGCTCAAGCTCGATTTCCGCTTCATCATAGGTCGCTCGTATATATTCGGGTAGTTCCACTGAACCAAAGGTGGGTTTTTCAATGGTTTTATATACTTTGCCTTCGAGCGCGGACTGCACCGCCGCATCAAGTCGCCAACCCTCGCTTTCTTTAATACAATGAGGTACGGGAAGGTGTTTTCCTTCCGAGGTTTCCATATAATTTTCAGAATGAGTGTCGTAGGTAACTATAATATCACCGCTGAAACTCTCAATTTTCCGCACCACATTACCGACAACGGCAACAGCTTCGGCGGTGCCTAAGGCTCCGTCTACGAAATCCTTTTGCATATCGACTACAATCAATATCTTTTTCATTTTCGCCTCTCCTTAATCTAATTCCGTAATTTTTATCGCCAATGGGGCAGGGGATACGGATAATACCAGATTTTCATTTATCCGCGTAGTGTGAGAAAAGCCGTTGCAGGGAATATCCCTGAAGCTTTTTCGCATACCCTCTCCCGTGAATTTTACGTAGCTTTCACGCATTGCCCAGCAGGCATAGAGAAAATATGCCTTATCCTCGGCGGCGAAAAGCTCTTTTTTTTCGTGCTGAGTACAAATTCTATCCGCAAGTCTCGGATTATATTCATAAATCCATTGCAAATCCACGCCTACGGGCGAGTCGCTCAGGGCGACGGCGGCGGCGTTTTTCGTATGGCTTATGTTAAAACAGATGTCGCTGTTACGGAAAACGGGTTTACCGCCCGGCAGGACCGTAATTTCAAAATCCGAAAGGGGGCGGCCGTATTCCTCAAGCAGGGCTTTGTTCAGTAATTTCCTCGCAAAACGGCTTTCATCCTCGCCCTTTAAATTCATACTTAAATAAATCATTTTATCACCGCTGTATCATAGATGATGCCTTCCAGGGGAAGAAGCTCGGTTTTGTATTCCCGTGAAATCAAATCAAAGACCTTGGGAAGGGTTATTGCCGTATCTGATGCGTTGACCGCAACGGCGGTATTTTTGCCGCGGCTGAAGGAAAAACAACCGTCCTCGGCATATATCAGATTAAATTCACCTGCGTTAAAATCCTCACGACTGCGGCGAATAGCGGTAATTTTCTTATACCAGCTCATAATGCGTTCATCCTCACGTCCCCAGGGATAATATCTTCTGTTAAAGGGGTCGCCACAGCCCTCACAGCCTGCCTCATCACCATAGTAGATACAGGGAATACCCGGCAGAGTCATTTGTAAAAGTGAAGCTATTTTAAGCCGCTGTGAAGCAAGTGCCCTTGCTTCAGAGGATAAGCTGTAATTTGCAGCGTGCGACTTATCTTCAGGAAGGGTATTGCCGCTTAAAACCGTTAAAATTCTCGGAGTATCGTGAGTGCCTAAAATATTCATAAGGTTGTGAAGCACCTGTGGAGGATAGTTTTCCACAAGTGTATTTACGGCATCCTTCAAAGCTTTTGAATTGCCGTTTATAACATAGTCGATTATAGCGTTTTTCCAGGGGTAGTTCATAACGCTGTCAAGCTGCCTGCCTAAAAGATAGCGGCGGCGTGCACCGTAGGAAATTTTGTTTGAAGCGTCCTCCCAGACCTCGCCTATAATAAGGCAGTCGGGGTTTTGTCTTTTAGCGGCGGTGCGTAGCTTGTTAAGAAAGCTGTCGGGAAGCTCGTCGGCAACGTCAAGTCGCCACGAGATACCGAGACTTGTCCATCTTTCGATAATACCGTTTTTGCCCGTTATGTAATCGGCAAATCCACTTTTTTCTTTTTCCGTACAAGGCAGAATTTTAATTCCCCACCAGCTTTCATAATCTGTTCGGTCGTGGTTGAATTTATACCAATCGGCATAGGGAGAATCGGGTGTAGAGTAAGCACCGGCAGAGGGATAGCGACCGTATTTATTGAAATACAGGCTGTCATCACCTGTATGGTTGAAAACACCGTCACAGATAATATCCATACCATATTCTCTTGCTTGTGAAACTAACCTTTCGAAATCCTCGGTTGTGCCGAACATTTCATCAATTTCCTCATAATTCCCCGTATCATATTTATGGTTTGAATTTGCTTTAAATATGGGGCTTAAATAAAGGATTGTAACACCTAAGTCGCGGAGGTAGGGGAGCTTATTTATTATGCCGTCAATATTACCGCCGTAGAAATCCGTATTTTCCACTATACCCAGGCTATTGGGAGCATAGTGGGGGAGGTCATCTTTATTCTCGTGATAGAAAACATCATCGCGGATGGGAGTTTCTTTGCCACGGTTAAATCTGTCTACAAAAATATGATACATAATACCGCCGCTAAATTTATCGGGAGTTTTAAAACCCTTTTCATAGACGGTAAGCTGCCAGAGTCTTTCCTTTAGTACGCCGTAATCCCATAAATCAAAGGTGTACCAATAAAGCCCCGAGGGGAGAGAAAGGGTGATTTCATATATATCGTAGGCTTTTTCGCGACCTATCCACGTCATTTCAAAAAATTCCCTGTCTTCGCCGTCACGAAACAAAGCAAGACGAACTAAGGCGCTATATCGCCGAAGCACGTGGGCAGTTATTGTAATTTTTGTATTTTCACACACGCCGCCTATTGGGGAGTGTGTGGCTTTTGCAATTTCCATAGAAGTCTCCTAACTGTAAAATTCAGGAAGAAATTTGCTGTGCAAACTTCTTCCTGAATATTATTTGAGAGTAACAGGTTTTATATGCCAGATTTCATCTGCATAGTCCTTGATGCTTCTATCGGCGGCAAAAATACCTGCCGATGCAATATTTACAAGGGACATCTTATTCCAGTTCTTTTTATCGGCATAAGCCTTATCTGCCATGCTGTGAACACGGCAATAGTCGCCGAAATCAGCAAGACACATATAAGGATCCGCAATGGCGTGACCCGATAAGAGATAATCGTGAATATCCTTAAAGGAGTTGCCGTTAAAGCCTGCTACGAGACTGTCCACAATATCGCGGAGATAGTCATTTTCAAGGTAGTAGTTACGGGGAGTATAGCCCTGCTTCCAAAGCAAGTCAACCTCTTTGTCGCTCATACCGAAAATAAAGATATTGTCACTACCTACGGCATCGTGGATTTCAACATTTGCACCGTCCATAGTGCCTAAGGTGAGAGCACCGTTTATCATAAGCTTCATATTACCCGTACCGCTGGCTTCTTTGCCTGCGAGAGATATTTGTTGACTGATTTCGCTGGCGGGCATGATACGTTCTGCCAGCGAAACAGAATAGTTTTCAACAAAGAATATCTTGATTTTTTGACTGATTACAGGATGCTTCTCAATTTCGCGGCTCAAAGACCAGATAAGGTCAATAACACGTTTAGCCATATAATAACCGGGGGCAGCCTTTGCGGCAAATATAAAGGTCGTGGGCGTTACGTCCAGATTGGGATTTGCCAGAAGGCTACGGTAAAGACCTATAATACGAAGAGCGTTCAGAAGCTGACGTTTATATTCGTGAAGTCTTTTTGCCTGAGTATTAAAGATGGTACTCGGGTCAATTTTTGTATCAAGATTTTTTGCGGCGTAATCGGCAAAGCTACGTTTATTCTGAGTTTTAATAACATCAAGCTGTTTTAGCACCGAGGCATCATCCTTGAATTTCATAAAATCGGCAAGGAGAGCAGGGTCGCTTATGAACTTATCGCCGATACAGTCGCAAATAAGCTTAGTTAAATGGGGGTTGGACTGACACAGCCAGCGGCGGTGTGCAATACCGTTGGTTACGTTGGTGAATTTTTCGGGTTGCATATTATAAAATTCTTTAAACACGCTGTCCTTCAGAATCTGAGAATGAATTTTAGCAACGCCGTTTATTTTATGACCGCCTACAATGGAAAGGTTAGCCATTCTGACGGTATGCTGAGAGATAATTGCCATTTTTTCTGACATATTCCAGTCGCCGGGATAGCGTTCCCATACCTGACGGCAAAAACGCTCGTTAATTTCTCTTATAATCTGATAAACACGGGGCAAACGGCGTTGGAGCAAATCCTCCGACCAGGTTTCAAGTGCTTCCGCCATTACCGTATGATTTGTATATGCAATAGTGTTTGTTACTACATGCCACGCTTTATCCCAATCAAAATGATGTACGTCTATTAAAAGTCGCATAAGCTCAGGGATTGCAAGAGATGGGTGGGTATCGTTGATATGGATAGCTACCTTTTCGTGGAGATTATCCAAAGTGTTATAAACGCGGAGATGGCGTTTGATAATATCCTGCAGGCCGGCACTTACCATAAAATACTGCTGACGCAGACGGAGAGATTTTCCTTCATGGTTGTCATCGGCAGGGTAAAGCACCTTTGAAATAGCTTCAATATTTGCCGTAGCTTCCATAGCACGGGCATATTCGCCCTGTGAAAAGAGCTTCATATCCACGTTGATGGGGTTTACCGCACGCCAGAGACGAAGTACACTTACAGCATCGCTACCGTGACCGGAAATCATCATATCATAGGGAACGGCTTTAACGCAAACTGTGTTATAGTGGTTGATTTTAAGATTGCCGTTTTCCCAGCTTTCTTCTACCTGACCGTCGAAATGCACCTCCACAGAATCATCGGAACGGGGTACAAGCCAAACATCACCGTTGGGAAGCCACACATCAGGCAGTTCAGTCTGCCAGCCATCTACAATTTTTTGTTTGAAGAGTCCGTATTCATATCTGATGGAATAACCCATTGCAGGGTAGTTCATTGTTGCAAGAGAATCCATAAAGCAGGAGGCAAGTCTGCCGAGACCGCCGTTACCCAAACCGGGGTCAGGGTCAAGCTCATAGAGGTCACCGAGTTCAAAACCGTATTCGGCGACAGCGGCTGACATTACAGCCTCCATATCTAAATTATAAAGGTTGTTTCTAAGGGATGTTCCAACTAAAAATTCCATACAGAGATAATATATCCTCTTGGCGTTTTCCCTTGAAACCTGATTGGAAAAAGCTGTCCTTTTTTCTCGGAGTAAGTCTCTTACGGTAGTTGCTACTGCTTTAAAAATGTGTTCTTTAGTTGCTTCTTGGGGGGAAAGACCGTAGTATCTGGAAAGCTTTCCTTCAATGAGCTCCATAAGTTTTTGTTTGGTATACTTCTCTGTCATCTAAAATTTCAATCCTTTCAAAGTGAACAATACATATCAATGTATTTAAGCGAAGAGTTATTCCAGCTGAAGTCCGTTGTCATAACCTCTTTAACTAAATTGTTCCAGTTCTTTTTATCGTAGTATAGATTCAGTGCGCGATTTATAGCGTTGGAGATGTTGTCGGCTGTGTAATCCACAAAGGTGAAGCCGTTACCTTTTCCGAGAGTACAGTCGTGGATGGAATCCTTAAGACCGCCTGTTTCACGAACGATAGGTACGGTGCCGTAACGGGATGCTATCATCTGTGCAAGGCCGCAAGGCTCGCTTTTTGAAGGCATCAGGAATATATCGGCGGCGGCATAAAGCTTTTTTGCAAGCTTCGGGTCAAAAGCTATATATGCTACTACCTTATCGGGATGACGTGCCTGTAAATCACGGAAAAACTGCTCATAACCGGGGTCACCCGTACCGAGGACCACAAGCTGGATATTATTGTAGAGAAAATCCTCAGCGGCTTCTGCTACAATATCAACACCCTTATGGCTTACAAGACGGGATATGATTGCTACAAGAGGTGTGTTGGCATTTACCGGAAGTCCCAGCATTTCCTGCAACGCTTTTTTATTTTCGCATTTTTTATCTATGCTCTTTATATTATACACTTTAAAAATGTCTTTGTCAACCTCGGGATTGTAAAAATTTGTGTCAATTCCGTTTAAAATTCCGAGAAGCTTATGACTGTGACGGTGAATCAGCGGAGAAAGCCCGTGAGAATAGAAGGGAATTTTAATTTCCTCCGCATAGGTCGGGCTGACGGTGGTTACCTTATCGGCACATTCAATGGCACCCTTCATAAGATTGATGCACCCGTCATAATCCACTATATGAGCATCAAAATCCGCAAGACCGAAAATATCGGTTAATATGGCAGGGTCGTATTTACCCTGGTATTCGATATTGTGTATGGTAAAGACGGATTTGATGCGTCTGTAGGTCTCACTGCCCGAAAAGGATGTACGCAAATATATGGGTACAAGGGCCGTCTGCCAATCGTGGGCGTGAATAACGTCAGGGAAAAAGTCAATAGCGGGGAGCATTTCAAGTGCCGCTTTGCTGAAAAAGGCAAAACGCTCGCCGTCATCAAAGTGACCATAGCAACCGGCACGCTTGAAATAGTACTCGTTGTCTATAAAATAATAGGTCACACCATCAAGGACTTTGCGGAAAATCCCGCAATATTGACTACGCCACGCCAGGGGGACGTAAATATAACATAAAAACTCCATATCCGTCCTGTCTATCTTCTCATAAAGAGGCAGAACCACACGAACATCAAAATCAGGATCGGCTTTAACGATGGATTTGGGTAAAGCACCGATAACATCGCCAAGCCCACCTGTTTGTATAAAAGGTAAGCCTTCGCTTGCCGTAAATAATATTTTCATATTTTTCTCCAATCGTAAATTAAATCATTTTACCCTTTGCTATGTAGAAGGGGTAGCTTCTGTCGGCAGATAACTGTTTGTTATCGCGGATGATTACATTTCTGTCGGCAATTATCCAGGACAGGGAAGCGTTTTCCTCTACACGGGTATCCTGCATAAGAATGCTGTTTTTCACAACACTGCCGCGGCTTACCTTGACTCCGCGGAACAAAATACTGTTTTCTACCGTACCTTCTATAACACAGCCGTCAGCAATCAACGAATTTTTAACCTTTGCTTCAGGACCATATTTAGTGGGCGAGGAGTCGCGGACCCTTGTGTGAATGGGTCGCTTGTCTATATTGAACAGACCGCTTCTGCATTCCTTTTTAATCATATCCATATTAGCATCCACAAAGCTGGTAAGAGACTCAATATGAGCACTGTAGCCTTCGTGGAGATAGCCTGCGATTTTAGCGTGTCCCAGATTATCCATCAAAACGTGACGGAAGAAATTTTTAAATCCGTGAGTAGCTGAATGTGACATCTGGTGAAGCAGATATTCCCTTGAAAATACCCAGGCATTGAGACCAACGTTATGCTCACCCTCAATATCGGGATTAAGAAGAATATCGTCAACACAAGAATTATCGTCAAGGTGATAAATTATAGAGTGCTTTGCCCTCTCGCCTGTAATATGAGTTTTTGTATATACTGCGGTTATATCCGCACCACTCTTTTTATGAGCCTTGATAACATGGTCAAAGTCTATATTGTAGATAAAGTCACAATCACAGAGAAGCACATACTCCTCGGTTGAAGTTTCTATAAAATCTCTTATACGTATCAGGGCATCAAGTCTTCCCTTATAGGGACCGGAATCACCGCTGATAATATAAGGTGGAAGTATGGCTACACCACCGTTTTTACGGGACAAATCCCAATCCTTTCCGGAGCCTATGTGTTCAATCAAAGACTGATAGTTACTCTTTGTAATAAGTCCGATTTTATATATATCAGAGTTTACCATATTGGAAAGGGTAAAATCTACAAGCCTGTATCTGCCTGCAAAGGGGATTGAGGCTATGGTACGGTGTGTGTTTAGTTCGGCAACGTTCCAAGCATGAATATCTGAAAAAATAATTCCGAGTGTACTCATAATCTTTCCCTCCTAAACCTGTGTATTTTCATCTATCATAACGCCTGCCCCGATATTTGTGCCGGCGTTGATATTAATTCCTCTTGCAATAACGGTAATACCTTCAGCTTCGCTGAGGATTTTGCCTATGTGACAGCCATCGCCTATGGTAACCTGTTCATCCAAGATGGAATAGTCAATCTGTGAATTTTCGCCTATAACACTTTCGGCCATAATTATTGAATCCCGTACGACAGCACCTTTATGTACCACAACACCGGGGAACAATACGGAATTTTCTACAGTGCCGAAAATTTCACAGCCTTCAGTTACAATGGAATTGTTTATTTTTGCGTCCTCACCCGAAAAATGAGGGGGTTTTTCCATACTTCTTGAATATATTTTCCATTCGGAAACACCGTCTATGCTTTCCTCGTCAAGCAAATCCATATTAGCCTGCCACAGACTGTCAATAGTACCTACGTCCTTCCAATATCCATGGAAATCATAAGCAAACATTCTGTTTTTATCATTCAGCATAGTCGGAAGAATATCTTTACCGAAATCGTTGGAGGAATTTGGATTTTTGCTGTCCGCTTCAAGATATTTGCGAAGCACATCCCATTTAAAAATATAGATACCCATTGATGCCTTTGTGCTTTTGGGCTTTGCGGGCTTTTCCTCAAATTCATAAATACTGTTATCCTCGTTGGTATTAAGGATGCCGAATCGGCTTGCTTCCTCAAGGGGAACATCTATTACCGCGATGGTACAGTCTGCATTCTTTTCTGTATGATATTCCAGCATTTTTGCGTAGTTCATCTTATAGATATGGTCACCGGAAAGAATAAGCACATTATCGGGTGAATATCTTTCGATAAAATGTATATTCTGATATACAGCGTTGGCGGTTCCGGTATACCAGTCGGACCCGTCGCTTTTCTGATAAGGAGGCAAAATGTTTACACCGCCGTTTAAACGGTCAAGGTCCCAAGGCTGACCGTTACCGATATATTCATTAAGGAGAAGTGGCTGATATTGAGTTAAAACACCCACCGTATCAAGCCCTGAGTTTACGCAGTTTGACAGGGCATAATCTATAATTCTGTATTTGCCGCCGAAGGGTACAGCAGGCTTTGCTATCTTACTTGTCAGCACATAAAGTCTGCTGCCCTGACCACCTGCCAACAACATGGTTACGCAATCTTTTTTTGTGTTTAGCATTTTTCTCTCTCCGTTCTGCCGCAAAGGGGCAATATTTTTTTATTTGTTTTCTTTACCTCGAAAATAGCAATTCCCAAAGGCGGTACAGTGATGGAAATGGAATTTTCCTTGCCGTGCATGGGAGCTGCAGTGCTTTTTATGGGGGTGGCGTTTATATTGCCTTCGCCTCCGTATTTCACATCATCAGAATTGAAAATTTCTGTATAAATACCTTTATAAGGAACGCCTATACAGTAGCTGTGACGTACAACAGGCGAAAAGCAAACAACAGCTATCAGCTCGTTGCCTTTTTTATCAATACGCCTGAAGGAAATGATGTTCTGGGTGTAATCGTCGCTGGAAATCCATTCAAAGCCTTCCCAGGAATAATCAACCTCATAAAGAGGCGGGTTGGAAAGATAAAGCTCGTTTAAATCCGATACATAGGTGTCTAATTTCCTGTGCATGTCATAATCCAGGAGACACCAGTCAAGCCCTTCCTTGTAGTCCCATTCCTTGAACTGCCCGAACTCACTGCCCATAAACAAAAGCTTTTTACCGGGATGAGTCATCATATAGCCTAAGAAGGCTCGTACACCGGCAAATTTTTGCTGATACTCTCCCGGCATCTTGTCCAAAAGAGATTTTTTGCCGTGGACAACCTCATCGTGAGAAATCGGAAGGATGAAGTTTTCACTGAAAGCATAGTGAAGCGAAAAGGTGATGTTATTATGCTTATGAGACCTGAAATAGGGGTCGCAGGACATATAATCCAGCATATCGTTCATCCAGCCCATATTCCACTTGAAATTAAATCCAAGACCGCCTGAGGAGACAGGCTTTGAAACCATAGGCCAGGCGGTGGATTCTTCAGCAATCATCATAGTGTTGGGGAAGAATTCAAAGACCGCCGTATTTAATTTTTGAAGAAAAGCAATGGCTTCAAGATTTTCATTCCCACCGTTTGAGTTAGGCTGCCACTGTCCATCCCTTCGGTCATAATCCAGATAAAGCATTGACGATACCGCATCTACGCGAAGCCCGTCTGCATGGAATTTATCAAGCCAGAAAAAGGCGTTGGAAATTAAGAAGGACTGCACCTGCGTCCTCCCGAAATCAAAAATACGCGTTCCCCAGGAGGCGTGCTCCATTTTAAAGGGATTGGGAGATTCGTAAAGCGGCTCACCGTCAAATTCATAGAGACCGTGAGCATCCTTCGGGAAATGTGCAGGAACCCAGTCTAAAATCACACCGATTCCGCTTCTGTGACAGCTGTCAATGAAGAACATTAAATCCTCGGGTCTGCCGAAACGGGATGTCGGTGCATAATATCCGCAAATCTGATATCCCCACGAGCCGTCAAAGGGATGCTCCATTATGGGCATAAGCTCAATATGAGTATAGCCATGGGCTTTGATATAAGGAATAAGATTTTCAGCAAGCTGTCTGTATGTATAGTAGCTGCCGTCCTGATTTTTTTGCCACGAGCCTGCACTTAATTCATAGATATTAACGGGCGAGGAGTAAATATCGGTGGATTCCTTATATTTAATCCATTTTCCATCACACCACTTGTATTTTCCTTCAAGGTCGTAGACTATTGATGCCGTCTCGCCATCCTTGCCGAAATAAACGCCGTACGGGTCGGATTTATAGATTTTTCTGCCATCGGAAGTAATTATAAGATATTTATAAAGCTCCCCTTCTGAAATCGGTGCGGTAATTTCCCATATTCCGCCGAGACCGTCTGTAGTAAGCGGGTACTCATTCTCGTTCCAATTATTAAAACTGCCGCAAAGGAAAACCTTTTCGGCATGAGGTGCCCAGACACGGAACGAAAACCCGCCATCTGCTTTATGAGCACCCAGATACTCGTAGGATTTATAATTAGTGCCTTGATTAAAGAGATAGGCAGGTAAATTATTGTTCATTTGTATCACACTTTCGTAAAACTAATTATTTAGTTATATTATACAACATATAACGGGAATT
>JAZSKI010000080.1:0-19588 GCA_045534775.1 Clostridia bacterium
CCAATCGACGCTACGGGTGCGAAATATATGACCTTTGACCTTTATGTGCCGTCAGGCGAAAATTTTAATTACTATGACGAAAGAATATATCAACAGATAGAAATCACGTCCTCCGGCACATCTGATGATCAGGAAACGACAGTAATTGACGGCTATGGGATAATCACAGCCAATAATTCGGCTCATAGCGGGCAATGGAACAGGATGGTGTTTCCTATACCAAGCGGCAGATGTGATTTAAGCAAAATTAATTATGTGCGTTGGTATTGGATTAACGATGCAGGTTCGGTAGGTATTACCGGCTGTAAGGTGGCGAATCTCAGATTTACCAATTATATTGAACCCATTTACCCAAGTGAGTACGGAACCGTAACTCCGTCCAGCGGAAGCACGCCCGGCGGCAGATTGACAAATATTGCTTTGAGGAAAGACTGCTACGGAGCGTACAGAGAAGATATAAACGGGCAAAAATATGTTCACTATTCCGAAGGTAATGAGGGCTTAACTAATGACGACCTGACGGATTTCTCTCTTTTCCAAGCTCATAATTTGGAGGGAAGCACATCCCGTGCAAGCGCTTTCTTTGTAGATTTGGGTACGGGTTATGCAGATTTGGATATTGAATATATAGAAATTGTAACCCCTGCCCAGGGATTTGCCTTTATTTACGAATGGGGTAAAAATTCCTACAAGGCGTGGTTTACAGACAGTATGCTGAGCGATGCAAGTAATAAGGATATGTTAAACAGCGCGTTCAGTTACGGCAGCATTGCAGACCTGAATAATATAGGCGCTGTCTCCATAGGTGTCTTCCCCGATTCCTCAAAGGCGGCAGATAAGCAGATGCATCTTCGCATCCCTGTACCGAAAAACATATCGGCAAAACGCTATCTTATGATTGGCAGGGATATAGGAACATATAATATGCTGGTACTGTCGGAAATCCGTGTATTGGCTAATGCTAATACAATTAAAAATATAGCCACAGATTTACCAGCGTATAACGGTGATAGCGCTTACGGAACTACAAGCGAATATCTGAATAACGGCAACACAGCGGACTTTGGATATAACGAAGATAAGTTTAACCAGGGAAATTTAACACCCTTCTTTGCTATTGACCTGGGTTCGGATTATGCCGACTATGATATAAGCTGTATAGAGGTTGTTACTGTTAACCCTACAAACTTTCGTTATCAGGAAATTTTGGGTAACACTAATACAACTTATTATGCGTGGCTTGCAGATTCAAATACAGGTTATGAGGGAGGTATAAGTGCTGACTTCGGCACGCTTACCGGCAAAATGGGCGCGGAACCGATAGGTACGGGACAAACGGTTACAGACGGTAATACCACTCAGCGAACTCTTAAATTCTATAATACAAGCGGTATATCCAAAAGATACGTACTGATTACCCGTGAGATTACTGATCTAACTGCTTTGATGGCATCCGAAATCCGCGTATATGCAAATGAAGACGAATCTGAACAGGTTTATAAGTGGGAACAGTCGAGACTGGAAGCGACTCAGGATATTAATTCCAAATTTTTGATAGGTGCAAATGCAGACCATCCAAGAAAGGCAATGGGATGGCATCTTGAAAGCTATGCTGATTTGCGTAATATGAATTATATGATTTTTGATTTATTTATACCCGAATCATCTTTAGCTATGACTTCGGTTTTTCCCGGTAATATGGAGACGCAATTTGAATTGACGTCACAGCTGGGCTTTAATCAGAACGAAATATATAAACCGAACGGTATAAATAATTCTGCCGGATTGTTGTACAATCAGAATGTCACAAAGGGCGAATGGTCCCACATTGTTGTATCCCTTAACGGATGGAACGCAATTGATGGTTCTACAGGACCTTTTGATAAAACCGCTTTCCGTTCCTTCCGATGGTATTATTATAACAATAACGGAAATACCTCGGTGATTGACGGGGCTATGATTGCCAACTTCCATTTCTCTGCATATAATGAGCCCGCCACCGATACTTCGGCTACTTCCCTTATGGCGTATGGAAGTATAATCAATTTAATTCCTGAGCTTACGGGTATTACACCAATCATAAACGATGTGCCCGTTTGCGGTGAAGATTTGGAAATAATTCTTGTTCCCCAAGAGGGATTTATAATGCCCGACACAATTACTGTTGATATTGACGGTGCGTTACTGGAGTATAAAACTGCCGAAATGTCGCAAGGTGTATACGGAGAAGATAATACCCCATACTATTCCTTTATAATTTCGGGAAGTATGATTCATGAAAATACAAGTCAAATCACCATTATAGGTCAGGCTATTCAGGAAGCTATCCACAAGCATTGCGACAATGAGGAATGTACAGTCGAAACCTGCGGTCATGCCTATGGTGATGTAATAACTGAGGACTGCGATTGCGGTCATGAGCATGGAGATGCTTATCCGTGCGACTGCGAGGAAGAACAGGAGGAATCTACTGCGGCAGTTGAAATGATTTTGACGGGTATAACATCAGATAATTTGGTAACAGAAATCCCGACGGATGAAGACTTTACAGTTACACTTACACTTGAAGAAGGCTTTGCAATGCCCGATGAAATCACAGTAACCATAGACGATGCGGAATATAAGATTTCAACTGCAGAAGGTGAAAATCTTGAAGGATTCACTTTTGAAAACGGTATACTTACCATATCCAAAGAGATTTTGGCAGAAGCGGAAAAGGTAACGGTGACAGCTACCGCTGTTAACGAAAAAGAAGATAAAGAGAAAACTGAAAGCGACGACACCTCTTCCAAAATAATAACGGATACAGAGATTGAGATCGAAATTGTAGCACCCGAGGATTCCGAAGAAATTGAAGGCGGTATTACGGTGCCTGATATTGAAATTCCGGAAGAAGGCGGAGATACAGACGAGAGCGAAGGAGATATAACCTCACCGGATATTGTGATACCCGAGATAATAATTCCCGAAATCACAGTTCCCGAAATCACAGTTCCTGAGGTTACCGACCCTGAGGTGACCGACCCCGAGGTTACCGATCCCGAGGTTACCGACCCGGAAATCATAATTCCCGATATAACCCTTCCCGATGAAGGCGAGGAAGAGCTTGTAGTTCCTGAGGTTATTATTCCCGACGTAATTTTACCAAGCGAGGAAGATAGCGAAGGCGGCTCGGAAGGTGAAGGCTCGGAAAACAGTGATGAAGCCACGACAGAAAACTCTGATGAAGTAATTACGATTGAAGTCGTAGATATAATTACGGAAGAATAAGAAAAAGGCAATGTCTTGAAAAAAGGCATTGCCTTTTTCGGGGAAGGGGAAGCCTAAAAAGGGACGAAATTTGCAGGGCGGTTTCGTTTTTGTTTTGGCGGTATTCTGATGGGTATTCATTCCTGATAAATTTTTAAAAACCCTTGACAAAATCTTAATAATGGTATAAAATAATATAATAGGCGTAATTTATATGAAAATATGAAAGGAAGGATAAAAATGATTGAGATAAGCCTAAAAGGCGGAGATGTTATGGAAGTTGATTCTCCCAAGAGCGTATTTGAAATCGCAAAATCTATCAGCGAAGGACTGGCAAGAGTGGCAACAGCGGCTCAGGTGAACGGAACAACCGTTGATTTGCGAACTATAATAGATGAAGATGTTACTTTAAATATACTTACCTTTGATGACGAGGACGGAAAATCTGCGTACCGCCATACGGCTTCTCATATAATGGCACAGGCGGTGAAACGGTTATTTCCTTCGGCATAGATTGCTATAGGCCCTGCCATAGATAACGGTTTTTACTATGATTTCGATTGTGATGAAAGCTTTTCACCCGAAATGCTGGAAAAAATCGAGAAAGAAATGAAAACCATTATAAAAGAAAACCTTTCTATAGAAAAATTTGAGTTACCCAAAGCCGAAGCACTTGAGCTTATGAAAGACGAGCCTTACAAGGTTGAGCTTATTAACGATTTGCCCGAAGGGGAGACCATCAGCTTTTACAAGCAGGGCGATTTTACCGACCTTTGTGCAGGACCGCATCTTATGTCAACAGGTGCTGTAAAGGCGTATAAGCTTACCAGCGTTGCAGGTGCTTATTGGAGAGGTAACGAGAAAAATAAAATGCTCCAGCGTATCTATGGTACGGCGTTTACAAAGAAATCCGATTTAGAGGATTATATAACAGCAGTTGAAGAAGCTAAAAAGCGCGACCATAATAAATTAGGTCGTGAGCTAGGTATTTTTACTACCTGTGATCTGGTAGGTCAGGGTCTGCCTATTTTGTTGCCGAAGGGCGCAAAAATTATGCAGATTTTACAGAGATTTGTTGAGGATTATGAAGATTCTCACGGTTGGGTAAGAACAAAAACTCCCTATATGGCGAAAAGTGATTTATATAAAGTATCGGGTCATTGGGACCATTATCAGGATGGTATGTTCATAATGGGCGATGAAGCGGTGGATAAAGAAGTATTTGCACTTCGTCCTATGACTTGTCCTTTCCAATATCAGGCATACCTTGCCGAAATGAGAAGCTATCGCGATTTGCCTTTAAGATACGGCGAGACATCAACACTTTTCAGAAATGAGGCATCGGGCGAGATGCACGGTCTTATCCGTGTGCGCCAGTTTACTATTTCCGAAGGCCATCTGATGTGCCTGCCCGAACAGCTTGAAGCAGAGTTCAAATCCTGTCTTGAGGTGGCTATTTATATGCTGAAAACCCTGGGACTTTACGAGGATGTTTCTTACAGATTCTCACAATGGGATCCCGAAGACAGCGAGAAATATATCGGTACTAAAGAACAATGGGATGAAGCTCAGAGTATAATGGGTAAAATCCTTGACCATCTTGAAATTCCTTATAAAATTGGTGTTGGCGAGGCGGCATTCTACGGTCCAAAGCTGGATATCCAGATTAAAAACGTTCACGGTAAGGAGGACACTCTTATTACCATTCAGATTGACCAGATGCTGGCTGAAAAATTCGGTATGGAATATACTGACCGTGACGGAAGCAAGAAAAATCCCTATATTATACATCGTACATCTATTGGTTGCTATGAGAGAACTCTGGCACTTCTGATTGAAAAATATGCGGGTGCTTTCCCTGTTTGGCTTGCACCTACTCAGGTTAAAATTATACCTATTTCCGATAAGCATCTTGATTTTGCTTATGATGTTAAAGCGACACTTGAGAAAATCGGCGTTCGTCTTGAAATAGATGCGCGTAGCGAAAAAATGGGTTACAAAATCCGTGAAGCCCAGCTTGAGAAAATTCCGTATATGCTCATAATCGGTGACCGCGAGGTTGAAGCAGGCGAGGTAGGAATAAGAAAACGCGGCGAAGGCGATATCGGTACTATGAAGGTTAAAGATTTTGTAACAAAAATCGCCGAGGATATTGAAACAAAGGTAATTTGGTAAAACCAAGGGGATGGTAAAAAACTTCAGAACGCAGGAAAAAAAGATAACAGATGCGGTTATAAAGTTTTTTCTATCCCTTAAACATACCCTTTGGATAATCACTATGAATTAACACAAAGCAGGAGAAAATTTATGTTTGAAAAGCTTGATTTTACCGTTGACAGGTATGATGAATTAAATAAAAAGGTAAGCGACCCTGAGATTATTGCCGATACGGCTCTTTGGAGTAAGCTGTGTAAGGAGCTTTCTGATATTACACCTATTGTGGAGAAATACAAGGAATATAAAAAAGCTAAAGACACCATTGAAGAATCTCTTGAAATGCTGGGTGAAAAACTGGATAAGGATTTCAAAGAGATGGTGGAAGAAGAACTCAAAGAAGCTAAACGTAAGGTTGAAGAATCTACTCAGGAGCTTAAAATATTACTGCTCCCCAAAGACCCCAATGATGACAAAAACGTTATTATGGAAATTCGTGGCGGTGCAGGCGGGGACGAAGCGGCTCTTTTTGCGGGAGTTTTGTTCCGTATGTATTCTATGTATGCCGAAAGTAACCGATTTAAAGTGGAGATTATTGACCAAAACGAAACGGGTCTTGGTGGATTTAAAGAAATCGTATTCCAGATTACAGGCAGCGGTGCCTACAGTAAACTGAAATTTGAAAGCGGTGTTCACCGTGTGCAACGTGTTCCCGAAACCGAATCGGGTGGCAGAATACACACCTCAACCGTAACCGTGGCGGTGCTACCTGAAGCTGAAGAGGTTGACGTGGAAATCAACAATGCCGATTTGCGAATAGATGTGTACCGTGCCAGCGGTGCAGGCGGTCAGCACGTTAACAAAACCGAATCGGCGGTACGTATAACACATATACCTACGGGTATTGTAGTGGCGTGTCAGTCGGAACGGTCTCAGTTCCAGAACAAGGATGCGGCAATGAGAATACTGCGTTCCAAGCTCTTTGAGGAAACTCAAAGAAAACAGCAGCAGGAGCTTGCCGATGAAAGAAAAAGCCAGGTAGGTACAGGCGACAGAAGTGAAAGAATAAGAACCTATAACTACCCTCAAGGCAGGGTAACTGACCACAGAATAGGGCTTACTCTTCATAAGCTGGAGCAAATCACCAACGGTGATTTAGATGAGCTTATAGATGCACTCAACGCCGCAGACCAAAGCGAAAAGCTGAAGGCGGGAGTACAATAAGATGAGAAGAGCTGTGATATGCGATTTTAAAAATCCGCTGTCACAGCTCATTTTAAGTAAAAACTATGTATGCCAATCAATAAGGATTAATTAAACCTTTATGTAAACAGTACAAATGATATAGTGCATAACATATAAGCTTTTTTTATAGCAAAAATACATATTGCAAATATTACCATTATGTGATATACTGTGTATAAAGAATTGTACGTGGAGAGAAAAAATATGACTAAAAATTTTTAATTTGCATTTTAGTGTTTGTTTTTGGTATTAATACAGTGTTTGCAAGCGGCGACATAACATTTAAGGTGTGTTATGACGGAGAAAATATTTCTTTGGTGCATTAACATTAGAAGCTGTGAATAATTATAAATGTGACCATGCTTTGTGGAATACAGAAATAAATGGAATAGATTATTCATTAT
Source organism: Clostridia bacterium (assembly GCA_045534775.1). GTDB lineage: Bacteria > Bacillota > Clostridia > RUG12999 > RUG12999 > JAZOTK01. Next base: position 7,053 of record JAZSKI010000080.1, read on the forward strand.
TGTTCTTGTTGTGCTCGTGAGAGAGATACATTTGATTATAATCATGTTATTAATATAATTTCATCCCTAATGTAGTATGAAAGCTATTGTATATTCAAGAGATTGGGTGCTACGACGAGAAAGTCATATCATCTTTCTATACTTAGAAGTAATCAAAATATTCGTAATAGTGGCAACACATATGTATCATATCAAGAATTTAAAGTAAAGTGGATTAGCAATGATATATTACAGGTTGTAGTAATGGATACTGAAAATACTTTAAAACAAAAGACTGTAGTGAATGATGTTCAAATAGAATATCCGTGCAAATGAAGTAGCGTGCAAGCGTGCGGCTTGGGGATGTGCCTGATTTTGCACGTTTATTTCTTGTTACAAGGCAGAGAATTTTTATAATAAGATGAAAGGAGAGACGGTTGCCTCTCCTTTAACTATATATAATTCTCCCGTCAAAGACATAATCAAGAGTGTGTTTAATTTTATCTTCTATTTTGTCGTGAATAATAATTTGCCCGGGGGAAAGACCTATCAGCTTTCCTATTAAAAAATCCTCGGGAGTGAGGGGACGGTCATCATTTTTTAACAAATCAACACAAGAGGTATCGTCTGTAATTATACCGTTTTTGTCGGTAAGAACGTAACCAAAATCCTCTTTAAATACGTGTACAGTATCTACGCCGCAATCGCCGAGAGATATAAAATATTTAAGCAAATCAAGGAATTCCTTATATGCTTTTTCGGTGAGATAGCTGTCAAACCCTTCTTCCGTATCGTGTCTAAGAAGCTTTGTATATTCTTTGAATTTGAAATTTACAAGCCCGTCTATCAAAAGCTGTCCGGACCCTTTCAGATGGTCGCTTATAAGCTTATATAATATGCTTCGGCGAATACGGCAGTTTTCCGTATGCTCTTTCATTTTACCATAAACCTTTTTCTTTTCATCCTCGGATAAATCAAAATCGGATAAAAATTGACATACCTTTTCAAATTCCAGGTTTTTTTCTATAAACTCAGCCGCGGCGGATGCCAGCAGGGGACAGAGCCTTTTTTCGTTTTTACATTCAAGGGTAATATATTTATCCAGCACACAAGCGGCGGGAAGTCTGTTATATCTTATTTTGTTTGATAAATCAGTAAATAAATTTATTATATCGTGGGTAGTATCAACCACAAATGTTCCCAATAAATCACTCCTCGTATATGGGTATTATTGAACCGAAATCCGTTAATTTTTCGTGGCTCAGAGATAAAAGCTCAACTCCTCGGATTTGACAAAATTCTTTGATTTTTTCATAATCGCTGTGTTTGGTTATATCACCCAAAAAAGCTAAAATGTTTTTTGCCGGCTTTCCGCTGCTGCCGCCTAAAAATCCGTAATCATAACCTCGCAGAGCCACGCTGCCGGCGGTTATTTTCAAAACAGAAACACCTGCAGCTGCGGCGGCTTCATAAATGGAGGAATCTTCGGTAATAATGGAATTTTCGTCCACGACGCAAATATTACATTTGCTGTAGCCCTGGCTGACGTTTATGATTTTATCGCCGCAAAGCTTTGTTATTTTCTCATCGGTGCATTTTTTGTTATGGAAAATTTTATCACCGACCCACCCTATATTATATGCCGCCTCGTGGGGATAGTTACTGCAGATACTGCGAGTGCCGATAATAATTTCGCTGTCGGGTAACAAATCCATATATTCCATACAGTCGGGAGCGACAACAAATTTATTACTGCCGATATGAGCAAGCTGACAGTCGGGATGGTCGCAGACTGAGCTTGGCATTTTTTTCGCTATAGGACAAAAAATTATATCAACATACTTTTTTAAATTTTCTTTCATTTCCTCGCTTATAAGAGGAGATACCAAAACTGTTTTTGCCTTTTGAGGCAAATTCGGAGTTTTTACAAACATATACAGCACCGCCTTCTATATATATTTTACCGCAAAATTTCCGCCGGGTCAAGTCCTGCGGCAACTTTTGCAGGATAAACACCGAAAATAATTCCAAAGGCGACTACAGCGGCGGTGATGCCGATAATTTTTCCTATATCGCACACCATAGAAAAACCGCAATATGACGATAGTACCGAGGCAATCAGAGTACCGAGCAAAGCTCCCGAAACCGCACCTATAAAGGTTATTACCGCCGCTTCAGTTACAAACTGTAAAATAATATCGCGGTTTTTTGCTCCGATAGCTTTCATCATACCGATTTCGGGGGTTCGTTCAGATACGGCAATCAGCATAACATTTACTATACCGATAGTACCTACTATCAGGGAAATTGCGGCAATACAGCCAAGTATCAGCTTGATTATGTCCAGAACAGAATCTAAAATCTCTTTTTGCTGTGCCATATTTTCAGCATAGTATCTTCCGAATTGACCTGTGTTTCGTTCAAGGCGGCGAACAGCTCGGATTCCCTCAAGCTCGGGAGAAATCCCTTCGATGGGTTTTATGGAAATATAATCGGGTCTTATGGCGCTGTAAATTCTCATAGCGGTGTTATAGGGGATATAAACGCATTGAGGAACAGATTCGGAAAATATGGCGAAATCCTCGTTTCCCCCTTCTGCAACTCCGATAATCTCCAGGTCGAAATTTCTGTTTTTTGCTGTCAGAGTAACAGTACCACCACCGAAGGTGTCATAGAATTTGTGTTCTGTTACCGCCACTGTGCGACTGCGAGCTACATCATAATCGGCAATGTTTCTGCCTTTTTCTATGTTAATATCAAATATTTCTTCATATCCGGGTGCAATACCCCAGACTATGACGGGAACCGTTTTGTCACCCTTTTGCACCTTACCGTAATTCATATACACAGGGGTTATAGCAGCGTTTTCGGTTGTGTTACGTAAAAAATCAATATCCCGTTCCGTCAGCACCGCAGATTTTATGGCAACGCAATCTATACCCATTTTTTCAAATTTCGCCACTACGGCACTACTGCCGCTGTCACCGAGACAGACAATAGATATAACCGAAGCACAGCCCAGCATTACTCCGATTATATTTAATGCGGTGCGAAGCTTCCTGCTACGTATCATCTTGAGGGCTGTTACTATGCCGTCACCTATTTTCATTATGAATTTCCGCCTCCTTACCAAACTCCCAATCAGGGCAGATGACTACAATATCACCGCAGGAAGCTCCGTTTGTGATTTTGGTGCGAAGGTTTATATTTTCGCCCGTTTCCACTTCTGTGCAAACAAAAGAGTCGCCGTTTTTTATCCAGATATAATCGCGGTTATTATGGCGGTGCAGGGCTTCAAAGGGAACGGTTACATCCTCACCGATTTCCATACACGGGATTTCCTCATATTGCGGCGTTGTAGCATAAACGGAGACAAGACACAGCACAAGTACCAATATGGTAACTGTATATTTGTTAATTATTTTTATCACACCCTTTATGTTTATTGTAACCAAAGACAGAAAGTTTTATAATTTTTTTCTTAAAAGTATTGCAATATTTTACGAAATATTGTATAATAAAAATTGAGCATTATTTTGAACGGAGAATGAAGATGAAACCTACTAAAAAACGTTTTATAGCTGTAATTTTGCTTATTTGCTTTGCAGGTACGGCATTGCTCAGCGGTGTCCTTGCAATTCTGATGCAGTTTTTCAGCTTTAACTAAAATTCTATGACGGGAGAGAAAACTATGAAAAAAGAAAAACCTCATAAAAGGGGAGTGCTTTATATCTTTGCGGTGCTGGCGGTGATTTTGATTGCGGCCGCAATGTTTGTGAATTTAACATCTGACGGCAATACATATTATATTTGCAATAATAAAAAGATAACCTCGGGATTGCCCGATTTGACAGGCGATATCCATAAAGTAAAACGCGAGGGGAAAAACACGGTTTATACCAACTATCCTATGGGATATGAAATTACCTTCCCCGATAAGACGGAATTTGACCTCAGCACTGCTAATATTATGACAAGAGCAAAAATCGGCAGTGAACCGGTGGATTTTACGGTTACGAAGGAATGGTCGCCTTATGAGGATTCGATAAAATATATTGCCGAATATACTAACCGTTATATGATGGACCCTAAGTTTATTGAAGAAAATAAACTTACAATGCACCGCGATGAGATTGTAGATGTTGGCGACTACAGGGTACAGTATATTATCTTTACCAGAAATGCTGCCGAAAAAACCATACATACAAAAAATACCTATGCTCATTGCTATCTCTATACAAAGGGACAAACCTATTTCAGAATGACCTTTAATACTCATAAATATTCGCAGGAGTTTTCTGATATGGTAAGCAGCGTTACGGCTTCTTTAAATGAAAATGTTGTCCGCGTGGGTACGGCGGGCTTTTATCTTGATTTTGAACCTACAATTCCCGATAATTGGAACAAGGAAACCAGACAGACCTATGATAATATAGTAAATCGCACAACGCCCGCGTGGGGGATTTTCTGCCCGCAGAGCGTTAAAGACGATAAGCTTTATAAGATTAACAGCGTTGAAGAAAAAATCGGAAACCAATTCAATGTAGCGCTGGATTATATGTACTTTGGTGAGGAAGTACCCATAAAGGGCATGACAACAGCCTACGACCAGGGTAAGTTAGTTGAGCTTACTATGCAGATTTCTACGGTAATGCACGCAAACCTCAACGGATATAATCCTTTCTTTGAGGTTCTTGACGGTACCCGTGATGACTATATCAGAGAAATTGCAGGAGTGCTGAGGGATTTCGAGCATCCCTTTATGTTCAGACTTAATAATGAGATGAATACCGACTGGACAAGCTACGGCGGTGCCTGCATTATAAATGAACCCGAGTTGTTTAAAGAGGTCTGGATTCATATTTATAAGATATTCGAGGAAGAGGGCGTTGATAACGCTATGTGGATATTCAATCCCAACGACAGAAACTGTCCTCCCAATGAATATAACCATTTTGTAAATTACTATCCGGGCAATGAATATGTGCAGATTTTCGGCGTAACAGGCTATAATACGGGAACTTATTATGCTGAGGTGTTCGGTGAAGAATGGCGTGAATTTGAGACGATTTATGATAATGTATATAAAACCTGCGAGCCTTATTTCGGCAAATTCCCGTGGATTATAACGGAATTTTCCTCCAGCTCAGTAGGCGGCGATAAGGTACAGTGGATTAATAATATGTTTGAGGTATTACCTAAATATGATAATCTCAAAATTGCCGTATGGTTCTGTAGCGTGGACTATGATTACCGCTACGACATAGAAGACGGCGTAATCGCAAGACCATATCTTCTTGACGAAACTCCCGAAACAGCACAAGCCTTCGGCGATGGACTTAAAAAGTCAGGCTACAAACCGGAAAGGCTGTTCCCACAATAAAGAAGCCGTATATGGCAGAAAACCGAGACGTGAATTTCACGCCTCGGTTTCATCGTAGTAAAAACAATCCGTCTCCCGTTTTAACGGGTTTGCGCCTGTGATTCCCATGTTTTTTGATAATCCCTTTCGCCGCGGATTATATGGTTGTGAAAAGATGATTGAAATATTTTTTGCGGTTATTTTCTGATTTATTGCATATTCTTGTTGTTAATGATTTAAAGGGGCAAAGAACATCAGATATTGTAGGGCGGGGGATTGCTCCTGCCGTATTATATAAAATTACAATAATATGTATATGATTCGGCATAATAACATAATGTGTTTATTAATCAGGCATTGCTGATTAAAACGTATAAAGGAAAAGCATTTAAGGGAGAAAATTCCATTTAGGAATTTTCTCCCTTAATTATACTCACTTTTTTTATGCTACTTCTACGAATTTACAAAATTTTCCATTTATTTGTGGTATACTAAAGTAGAAAAGAGGGGTATTGATGGTGATAATTTATGTAGATGTGCTGTTTGCCATCAATTTTATAATAGACACGCTGATGCTTATTTGCGGTGTAAAAATCAGCGGTATGAGGGTGAGGCTTCTGCGTATTATCCCCGGTGGGGTATTGGGGGGATTATACAGTGCGGTGATTTTTTTTATTGACATACCGGATTTTTTACTGACATTAAGCAAGCTTGCGGTATCGGCGGCTATGATTTTAACGGCAGTTAAAATTTCGACCGTAAGGGATTTTTTTGTTTCTCTTTTATGCTTTTACATATCAAATCTAATACTCGCAGGAGCGTTGACGGCACTAATGTATCTGACTGATATAGGCGGAAAAACAAATGCTCTGCTGTCTAACGGAAGCGTATATTTCAATATAAGATTTCCTGCACTTATTTTTTATGCGGCTATGCTGACGGCGGCAGTTTCGTGGATTGTGAGAGAAATTAAACGAAGCCTGCGACATAAAAACAGCAGAGCTTGGGTTGAAATACGTGCCTTTGGGAAAAGCGTGAAGGGTGAAGGTATAATAGATACGGGAAACGAGCTGACGGCGTGCGGCGGCAGACTGCCCGTTATAATAGCAGGCTTTTCGGTGGTGGAAAAGCTTTTTGACGAGCATACGGCACAGCTGATTTTTAATAATGATTTTGCTACTCTATGGGAAAATATGGAATATACAGGAAAGTTTTTAATTATTCCATATAATGCGGTAGGAACGGAATGTGGTATTTTGACGGGGTTCAGACCCGATTGCTGTCTCATAGATAATATTCCTGCACGGGACTGCGTTATAGCGATATGCAGGGATAACAGAAAAATAATAATAAATCCACAGGTTATGGGTTAAAATGAAAGGTATGAGGTGTTGTGACATTATTTGAGCTGTTACAAAAATTTATTTGTGAGCTTACGAAAAAATCTGTCTTTTATATAGGAGGGAGCGACATTTTACCGCCGCCTCTTACAGTGGAAGAGGAAAAAAAGCTGTTGGAGAGGTATTCGCCCGATAATATGGAGATAAGGCAGACCTTGATTGAACGAAACCTAAGACTGGTGGTTTATATAGCAAAAAAATTTGAATCCAGCGGGGTAAATATCGAGGATTTGGTCTCTATTGGTACAATTGGTCTGATTAAGGCTATAAATACCTTTAAAACCGATAAAAATATCAAGCTTGCCACCTATGCCTCACGGTGTATTGAAAATGAAATTTTAATGCATCTCAGGAAAATAAGCAATATTAAAGGCGAGGTATCAATAGATGAGCCGCTGAGCACCGATTGGGACGGCAATGAACTGCTTTTAAGTGATATTTTAGGTACAGATAACGATATTATAAGCAAAAATATTGAAGAGGAAACCGATAAAAGACTGTTATACGGTGCTATTGATAAGCTGTCAAAACGGGAACAAGCTATAATGAAAATGCGGTTCGGACTTGCGGGCTACAGCGAAAAAACTCAAAAAGAGGTAGCCGATATGCTGGGGATTTCCCAGTCATATATTTCAAGACTTGAGAAAAAGATTTTACAACGTCTGAGAAGAGAAATAAGCAAACAGCTTTAAACAGAGGAGGATATTGTTGGTTAAAAAGGATTTTTGGTTAGACCTGCTGTTTTACGGTGCAGGCAGTATAATCTTTGCCATATCGGTAAATATGTTCACTGCACCGTCAAACATAGCACCGGGCGGAGTTACGGGATTGGGAACAATGGTACATTATCTGACAGGTCTGCCTATCGGTATTTTAATGATATTGTTCAATATTCCTTTATTTATCTGGGGGATAAAGGAAAAGGGGATAAAGAATATGTACAAAGCCTTTTTCGGAGCTGTAACCACCTCAGTTGCGGTAGATGTAACCGCAGGTTTTTTCCCTGTTTATACGGGAGATATGTTCCTTGTAACCCTGTATGGGGGATTGCTGTCGGGTCTGGGTCTTGCACTTATTTTTCTGCGTGGCGGGACAACGGGTGGAACGGATTTGGCGGCATATCTGCTCCTCAGACACTTCCCGTCACTTTCGCCCGGTAGATTGATTTTCTTTATTGACCTTATTATAGTGGCAATATCGGCGCTTGTGTACCAAAGTCTTGAAGCACCTCTTTATGCCGCTATAGTGATTTTTATTACAGGTAAAATAATTGATACGGTGCTTTGCGGCTTTAATGCTTCGGGCGGTAAGCTGCTTTTTGTTATATCACCGAAAAATAATGAAATAGCCGGAAAAATTATGAAGGAAATGGGCAGAGGAACAACAAAGCTAAATTCGGTAGGGGGATATACGGACGCAAACGGCTTTGTGCTGATGTGCGCCCTTCGCCGCACGCAGATTGCATCGGCATATAAAATCATTCATATAATTGATAAAAATGCCTTTATAATAACAGCTGACGCGGCTGAAATTACAGGCAACGGCTTTAATTAATAATTATTGACTATCTGACCAATCGTTTGAAGGGTTGGTTACAGCACTTTTTTATCCGATAAAATGTATATATTTTCTAAAAATGTGCAAAATATCCTTGGGAGATGGTGAAAGTGGGAAAACCCTGTTCTGAAATTTTAGATACGCTTTTTTCCGGAAGCGGAGATATTATTAATCGGAAAATATATATAAACGCCGAAAAAAGTCTCGCGGTTACGCTTTTTTGTGTTGACGGACTTGTGAACACACAGGTTTTAGATGAAACGGTGCTTCGTCCTATGTCGGAGGATTTAAGACTGAAGGAATGTAAAAACGAGAATGAGATTATATCGTTGATGCTACACGGCAGTACCTATCACGCCTTTGCTTCGGTTTATGAGGATATGGAGACGGTTCTCCAATGTGTTCTCAGCGGTATGACGGCGATAATTTTTGATGATGCACAAAAAGCTATTGTATTTGATATACGCGGATTTGATAAACGGGGGATTTCAGAGCCCTCGGACGAAGGGGTAATCAAAGGAGCGAAGGACAGCTTTATTGAGGTGTTCAGGATAAATACTGCACAAATACGCAGGAGAATACGTTCGCCCCATCTGGTGATTGAACAGACCATAAGCGGAAATGTGTCAAAAACCGATATAGGTATTGTATATATAAAAAGCATTGCTGACGAAGCGCTGGTCAGCAGAGTACGGGAAAAAATTAAAAATATAAACACCGATAATATTGCCACAGCCGCCTTTGCGGAAGAATTTATCGCCGATAACCCGTCGGGAATATTCCCTCAGGCTATGTATACTCAAAGACCCGATAAATTTTGTGCCAATATCACCGAGGGAAGGGTCGGAGTTATAATTGACGGAATACCCTTCGGCTATATTCTGCCCTGCCAGCTTCCTATGCTGATGCAGTCGCCGGAGGATTATGCCCAGAATTATGTAATGAGCAGTATTCTCCGTATTTTAAGATATTTATCTGTCTTTATAACCCTGCTTCTGCCTGCCTACTATGTTTCCGTAACCACCTTCCAATATGAGATGATACCACTTGAGCTTGCACTTTCGATACAAGAGGCAAAGCAGGAGGTTCCCTTTTATTCCTTTGCAGAGGTGATAGGGATGCTGATAGCGCTTGAAATTCTTATAGAAGCGGGACTCAGGCTACCTAAAACCATAGGTCAGGCAATGTCTATTGTGGGAGCCTTGGTGGTAGGTCAGGCGGCGGTGGAAGCAGGTTTTGTATCACCGGCGGTGGTTATAGTTACGGCAATTACGGGAATAGCAGGCTTTACCATACCTAATCAGGATTTGAGCAATGCCTTCCGCATAGTAAGATTTTTATTGGTAATTATGGCGTCTCTTGCGGGAATTTATGGTATGATGGTGGGAGTAATTTTAATGCTTATTCATTTATGCAGTCTGGATAATTACGGGATTGCCTATTTATCGCCCTTCGTGGATAAAAGTCGCAGCCGGATTTCCGATACTTTCCTACGCGTACCGGTAAAATATTTCAAATTCAGACCTGAAAAGCTGGCAATAAAAAATAAACGAAAACAGAGGTAAAAATGAAGCTGATATATGTTTTAATTATGGCGGTTGCTCTTTCGGGATGTCAGAGAGATATGAACAGAAACGAAATAGGGGACATTGATTTTGTCAGGGTAATGGGAGTTGAAAAACAGGAAAACTATAACGTATCGCTGGTTATTGAACAGGAAGGGGAGACGGTAGTCAAAGACGGCGAGGGTGCTACGGTTTTTGAAGCCTATGAGAAAATTGCACAAAGTAACTATCGTCCTATTACAATGGCACATACCAAATATTTTTTAATTGAAGCCGCGGCGGCGGAGAAGGATTTGCGGGGATGTATAGATTTTATTACCCGCGATGAAAAAATTAAAACTGATGCGGCGGTTTATATTATAAGAGAGTCACCAAAAATCTTTTTGGAGAAAAATTCCAAAATAGCTGAAAATCTTGATAATCTAAGCCGAAAACCGATGTTTTATTCCACCAAACAGTCCAATACCCTGACGGATTTATACAATCCGAAAACTGATGCGCTTTTGCCTGTTTTGGTGTCCGAAAAAGAAGAAATAACAGCAAAAGGCTACTGTCTGGTGCAAAATATGACGGTGAAAATTTATACTGACGAACAGCAGGCGGTGGGGCTGAATTTCCTGGCAGACAGGGTGCGCTTCGGCGGAGTGTTTACGTCTGAAGGCGGTATGATGATTTATAACAGCAAAACTAAAATTAAAAATAATCGGGCGGAAATATTTTTTGCTTCAAATATAAAAGAGATAACGGGAGATGGTAATTTGCAGAATATAAATTATATCAGCAGGCTGACAGCCCTTCAAAATGATTATGTAAAGGTCAGGGCGGAAAAAGCGGCGGCTGTTTTAAGAGAAAATAAAATCATTTTCAAAAAAACAGACTGGGAAAAAACAGAGGTTTCGGTTCAGTCCAAAATAACAGGAACCTTTGATATAGAATAATATGATAGTTTTGATTTTATTATTGGCAGCAGGGATTTATGAGCTGCGAGAATTCAAAAATAAAAAATATTTTATCATGTACCTTGCTTTTTCGGTTGCGGCGATAGCATTGAAGCTTTGCGTAAGTCCGCAGCTAAGCATTATTAAATTAATTATGGGAGTGAATCCGGGTGAATAAAACCTTGACCCTGCGGCAGATAATTATGACATATCTTTTGATTGTAATATCACCGGTGCTTCGCAATATACCGGGTATTACCGCAAAAAGAGCAGGCAGTGCGGCTTATTTTTCTGTTATCCCTGCCACCTTGGTTACGATGGCGCTTGTTTTTTTTATAAATAAAATTCTTCAAAAAAATAAAGGGAAAAATCTTTATGACATAACAGAAGCTTCCGTAGGAAGACTGTGGGCAAAAATTATAATTGCCCTGTACGGGATATGGACATTTATTTCTGCGGCGGCGTATATGCAAAGCTATGTACTGCGGTTTAATTCCACCATTATGCCTTATACAGATGCAAGCTTTTTTATAGTCGTGATGCTCGTTTTAGCCTTTTTTGCCTTCAGAAAAAATTTTAAAACCGTCTGCCGTATTTCGGAAATATGCTTTCCTGTCATAACAGCAATACTTGGGATGCTGATTTTATTAGCCGCAGGGGTTGTAGACAGAGATAATCTTATAACAGACCAAATTCAGACTGCGGGGTCGGCAATGGCGGCGGCAGACTTTTTCTCGGTTTCGGGTTATTTAATATTAACATTATTTTTTGCCGACCGACTGTCCGAAACCTCAAAATTCAGGAAAAATGCTTTTCTCGGAGTAGCATTTTTCGGTCTGCTGACGGCGGCTGTTACGGTAATCACCATAGGAATAAACGGCGCACAGCTTACTGCAAGATTGCCGCTACCCTTTTTTACCACAGTAAAACAGATTTCCTCCTTTGGAGTGGTCGAACGTGTTGAACCTCTTTTGATTTCTGTATGGTTACTGTCGGATTTTGTGGTTATTTCAGTTTTTACGGCAGTTTTTCTGTTATGTGTAAAATGGATATTCGGACTTCAAAAAATCGGGTTTTTAATGATACCGACCCTTGCCTGTATCTACTATTTCACAAAGCTTTTTGCCGATGGTCAGTTTGAGCTTGAGTTTTACACCATGAATATAATGCCGTGGCTCAATATAATTTTTCAATATGTAATACCTGTCGTAATTTTTGTACCTGTCCTCAGAGCTGATGCTTCGCGGCATATTTCATCTTAGTGGCAAGACCGCCGCGCAGATGCCGCTCAGATTTATTTTCCTGAAGCACCGCCTTTGCCTGAGATGCAAGCAAAGGGTCAACGGTAGGCAGTCGCTCGGTAATATCCTTGTGGACTGTGCTTTTTGAAATATTAAAATGTGCCGCCGTACGCCTTACGGTTGCCCCTGTCGCTATTATGTAATCAGCAAACGAAATTGCTCTTTCCTCAATATAGTCCTTCACAGAAACTCACCTCATGTTTTAGTTTAGTTAAATATATGTTACAGAGAAAATAATTATGCCACGGAAATTTCATAGCTTATTACAGCTTTATTGCATCAAGAAAAACATCATCATTGAGCAGACAGGACAGCATAAATTTTTTAATGGATTTTTTATGTTTTGTTTGCTCTTTGTAATTCCTGTGTATAGCTAAAGCGTTTTTTCTGAACATATTTAATGATTTTTGCCCATTTTCAGATATAACTCTACA
>JAZSKI010000029.1:0-5963 GCA_045534775.1 Clostridia bacterium
TGTAGAGTTATATCTGAAAATGGGCAAAAATCATTAAATATGTTCAGAAAAAACGCTTTAGCTATACACAGGAATTACAAAGAGCAAACAAAACATAAAAAATCCATTAAAAAATTTATGCTGTCCTGTCTGCTCAATGATAATGTTTTTCTTGATGTAATAAAGCTGTAATAAGCTATGAAATTTCCGTGAATATTTTTTGAAAAATATACAAAAAATATACTGAAAAATATTTTTAAAACCAATTATCCTATATATTTTCAGCATAGAGCTTTGCCTTTCGGGTTATCTTAAATGCGAGGGGTGAAAGTATGCACAAATATAAAAAGCTGACAGCTTTATTTATTTCAACAGTAGCTATTTTGACCGCAAGCTATGTGAAAAGCATAGGAGTAACCTTACCTATGCAAAATGAACCCCGTGCATTTAATGAGATTGAGGTTATTCCGGGCGGTGATGCCATTGGTATAAAGCTTTATACCGAGGGTGTGCTTGTGGTTGATATTGCAGGATTTGAAACCACTCAGGGAGAGATTTTCTGTCCTGCCGAAAAAGCAGGAATTATGCCCGGCGACAGCATAATAGCGTTAAACGGAAAGACTGTGACCGATAACGAAATGTTTATTAACAGTATAAATGAGGCGGGGGAGAGTGAGCTTGTTTTAGATATGAAACGCGGCAGTAAAGCCTTTCAGGTATCAATAATACCTGTACGCGCCAAGGATGGCATATTTAAAATAGGAACCTGGATTCGCGATTCGGCGGCAGGAATAGGGACGCTAACCTTCTACAGAGCGGACAACGGTCATTTTGCGGCCTTGGGACACGGTATAAGCGACAGCGACATAGGGGCTCAATATGTGGTTAGAGACGGAAGTATTCAAAATGCTGAAATTACCTCTGTTGTTAAAGGTGAAAAAGGTATTCCGGGTGAGCTTAAAGGAATTTTCAGCCCGCAGGAAGAAATTTTGGGTAACGTAACCTGTAATGATTTTTGCGGAATTTATGGGAAAATGACCGGCACCCTTGAAGGTGAAAAGGTAAAGGTAGCATCAAGCCGCGAGATAGAGGAGGGACCTGCTGCTTTGATATGTACCATCGCAGACGGCAAGGAAAGCTATGATATTGAAATTCAGAAAATAAACCGTGTATATGGCAGCGGTACAAAATCAATGATAATTAAGGTAACAGACCAAAGACTTATAAGTAAAACAGGAGGAATTGTACAGGGAATGAGCGGTAGTCCTATTATTCAGAATAATAAATTAGTTGGAGCTGTTACGCATGTTTTTGTGAATGACCCGACACGGGGATACGGCATATTTATTGAGAATATGTTAGCTGAAGCAGAGAAAATTAAATAATAAAAATGCTCGTCTGTTAAATAATAGGCGAGCATTTTAATATAAAAATAAAATTTGAAAGGAACTGAAAAATATGACAAAATTTATTCCATTATCAACACTTAAAAATACAACAGCAATAGTAAATTATTGCAAGGAATGTAAAATTCCGATTTTTGTAACACGGAACGGTGCAGTCGAAATGGTTATTATGGATTCGGATTTTTACGACAATTATTTTGAGCCATATATGCTAAATGGAGAAATTGATATTAATAAAGTTTTGGAATACTTTCCTCTATTTATGAATATTAAGGATTTAAAAAATACAGGTGAAGTAAGCAAAAAAGTAGCTGAAAGCAAACAAGCGGTACATATATTAAAAAACGGAGTATCAGAGCTTGTAATTATGAATTTAGATGTGTATAACAGATACAGAGAAAATGCATTAAAAGATTTAAAATAAAAATACTTGACAAAATGATAATTCTGTGTTATAATATTGGTAACAAAGGAGGTTGTACTATGACAAAAATAGGAGACAGGATACTTAGTTTATTAAAACAAAGTGGGTATTCACAAAAGGAATTAGCATCAATGGTTGGTGTTACAGAGGCGGCTATGAGTAGGTACTTAAAAAATGAACGAGAACCGAAAATAGAAGTTGTTGCTAATTTAGCAACCGCATTAAATACTACCGTAGATTATCTTGTAAATGGAAGGAGTGAAAGCAATACCTTTGACGAAGTTTATCATTTGGTATCAAGGAGTACAGTTACAATGACACCGGATGAAAAAATGAAGTTGATGAAATTGCTTCTTGATAAATGAGAAAAGACCAAGAGTATTTAACAAATCTTATATTGCCAAGAAAACTGTATGATGCTATCGAAGAAAAGGCAGTATCACTTTATTTTAGGCACAATATAAAATCTGTACCTTTAGATCCTTTTGAAATAGCAAAAGCATCAGGATACGTATTACGCCCATATTCAAATTTAAATAGTGAAGCATGTGCTTTGTTAAAAAGTAAGGAACAAGATGGCACAAGCTATTTTGATCCAAATCAACAAACTTATGTAATCTGCTATGACGATGAACAGTGTATTGAGCGACAGAGATTTACAATTATGCACGAAATCGGTCATATTGATATGGGGCATAAACACGGAAGTCAGCTTGCTGAAGTAATTGCAAATCATTATGCCGGATATGCATTAGCCCCCTCACCATTGATACAAAAATATAATTGTGAGGATTTTGGTGATATATCTGTCGTTTTTAATATTTCTGATGAATGTGCATACTGGCGATTTAACAGTTATCAAAATTGGATAAAGTATCGCATTAAAAAGAAATATGAAAAAGAATTACTTAACTATTTGAACGATTGAAAGGGTGATGCTTATGATTGTATTCTTCACAAAAAAGAAAAAACACATCAGAAAAGTTGTTACCAGCAACTAATCTATGTGTTCAATCTCGGATATGTTAAACATATACCTATTAGCGTATGTATATTTTAACATATCCTTTCCGCTTTGTCAATTAGGCAAGGTGAAAAAATCAAATTTTTTATCTGTAAAAAGCAGCAGAAAGGATTATTTATGTTAAAAAATAAGATTGATGACGGGTTTATCTGGGGCTTTCTTTGATGGATTCTTGGAAATCCCGCACATAAAAAGACCGGACAAAATAATTATACCTTCTGCGTTAATTCCATTTTCGCAAAGGAATCGCAGTAACAACTACAATGAGTTTGTTCATTTCTATGAACACGACAAAAATTTTTCAACAGTATTAACTGCTACAAAAGAACATTTTGATTGCTTAAAGAAGTTTCAAGGAGTTATTTCTCCTGATTGCTCGCTTTACAGAGATATGCCACTCGTATTGCAAATTGCAAATACATATATGAATCGTGCAATCGGTCATTATCTTCAATCAAAAGGACTTTATGTTATCCCTAACATACGTTGGGGTGATGAAAGAAGTTACACAACCATAGAGCTTCCTGAAAAATTTGCGTTTTTAGGAGTACCAAAACACAGCATTGTTTCGATTGGCACTTATGGATGTATAAAGAGCAAAGAAAACAAAATATACTTTACCGAAGGTTTAGAAGCAATGCTTGATGAACTCGAACCCGAGGTTGTACTTGTTTATGGTGGTATGCCTGACAGTATTTTTGCAAAGGTGAAGGATAGAGCGAAGTTTGTTCACTATCCCGATTGGACTTCCATTCAAAAAAAGAGGTCTGCCTAATGGGTGCCGGAAATTCAGGACTATATAATAACACCAAAGGAAGTAAAGTTTCCTTACCAACCAAACCCGCACAGGTAAAACATATATTCGGGAATCGACCGGGACATTTGCCAGACACACCTGCTAATCGAAAACTTTTAACCGATACAGCGAATACGCCGAAATATTATAAAGGCACAGATAAATATGGTAACAGATGGCACATCCAGACAGATGATAAAGGTCGTCAGGTTTGGACAAGGAGTCAAAACGGAAAGATTAACGAAGGTGGTCGCAATAACACTCCTCGTCCGTGGGATAAGGAAACAGGCTTATACAATAATCCTCTTAAAAGAAAGAAGAAAGGAAGATAATTATTATGAAGATATATAAATCTTTTGTGTATATGTTCTATGCACTTGATGCAATTTATGATGAGAATCCGAATGATGAATTGGGTAATTATTTAAGCGGATTAAATCCGTTTTTATTTGATGATGAGGGCTCTGCAGATCCAGCAGAATATGAAGAATTTAAAGAAACTTATACAAATCAATTCGGCGAAAAAGAACCTACCACTTCCGAAATATACGAATTCTGCAGAGGGTATCTTTCAAAAAATGCTCCTAAAAAAGCCATAGAAGCATTTAACGAATTTGAAAAGGATGACTGGATAGCATCCTTCGACGAGGCAGAGGAATAGTTCTATGAAAGAATTAGATGTTGTAAGATTGAAAAGCGAATTTAGTGATTTGCCAACTGGCACGACCGGAACAATTGTTTTGGAATATGACGGGAAATGCTTTGAGGTTGAATTCTTTGATGAAAACGGAGATACAATTGATGTTGTTACAACACCAATTGAGTTATTAGAGTTGGTACAGTCATACTAAGCTGCTAACCCAATTAAGGCGGGATGAAAGTCCTGTCTTTTTTGTAACAAAAATTGTATAACTTTTATTACAAAAGTGTGGCACTCCAATCATACAAATGCAGGAGTCCGATAATGCACAGCATACACAAATTCGAAAAAGAAATAAGATTTCCGTCATGATTTCATTCATTTCCTTCATCATCACCTTCAAATACACACTTATTTCCTTCAAAACTTCAAAAATAAAGAAAAATGTTGTCCCCCATTGACAACAGTCGTGTCGGGTTCACCCATTCTGCAAAACGGAAAAATTGTGGGAGCCGTGACACGCGTTTTTGTGAACAACCCAACGAGGGGTTGTGGTATATTTATTGAGAATATGTTAGCGAAACAGAAAAAATTAAATAAATTTAATGGGGCTGTGACAAGACGATTTTTGAAATCATTTTGTCACAGCCCCTTTTTCATCTGTATTCCGTATCATTACATCAAAATTAATTGGTATAGTGGATGGAGGTATCAATACCTATGGTGCTTGTAGCTGCATTCCATGTCACACCTACGTTCAGAGCAGAGCAAACTTCTCTCAGCTTGAAATAGTTATTGTCGTTAATGTTATATGCCTTTAGCCCTAAGGTATATCCTTCTACCGTGAATTGTGGATAAAGAGGACCCGTGTATGCAACAGAGCCGTTAAAAGGAGTGAACTCCTTGAAGGTTCCATCGCCGGGAGCAAGCTCGCTGCCTACGGGAGTATATGGAGCGCCTGAGAATAATGCAATTCGGCTGTTCGCGGCATCCCACGAAACTTCAAACTGTTTGTCTGTACCGTTTAATGCCATTGCAAGGTCTCTTAATTTGAAATAGTTATTGCCGCCGATATTGTATGCTTCAAAGGTAGTAGGCACACCGTTTACGAGAACGGTTGAATTTGTGTACTGTGCCGTATGCAGTGCCGAAACACCGCCCTTTTCAACTACGGTATATGCACCGTAAAAGCTGGTGCCGACAGGATAATTAATATGAGTATCGGGTAAGTTGGGGCCAAAGGTCTCAATTTGATATCTGCCGGGTTTGTTGAAGGTAATGGTAATACCGGGTTTATAGTATGTAAAATCCGAATATCCGTCATTGAATGTAACGGGACTTAGGTTTGTAACGGTACAAGCACCGGTATCGGCACCTTCAATGGAATACACAAACCAATTATCCGAGTACATTTCTTAATTACTGTCCGTTATACAAAGCATAGCGGTAGGAACCTCAAGAGAAAGAGTAGTACCAACTTCAAGATAATGTACAGGCATATTTGGATTTGTAAATTCATCATATTCGTTTATACCGTTTATAATAGCCTTGGTATATACATTACCATCATAAGCTTCCTCAGAATAAAAATAGCTGTCCGTAGCCGCAGTTGCTGATAATGAGGAAAATACCGTCATTACCGCAAAAACAATCAAAAAAATCTTTTTAGCTTTTTGCATTAAAAGGTTATACAC
>JAZSKI010000041.1:0-18116 GCA_045534775.1 Clostridia bacterium
CTATGGTGCCTTATAGATTATACTTATGATAAAAGACGCAATTTATGCGTCTTTTATCATAGTGGAGCGGAAGACGAGATTCGAACTCGCGACGTTCACCTTGGCAAGGTGACGCTCTACCACTGAGCCACTCCCGCAAATTTGGTGCCTCCGGACGGAATCGAACCATCGACACGGGGATTTTCAGTCCCCTGCTCTACCGACTGAGCTACAGAGGCAAAAACCCTCATTTAATTACTTGAAGTAATTATGGCGACCCGGATGAGGCTCGAACTCACGACCTCCAGCGTGACAGGCTGGCGTTCTAACCAACTGAACTACCGGGCCAGATGTGGTGGGCACAACAGGGCTCGAACCTGTGACCCTCTGCTTGTAAGGCAGATGCTCTCCCAGCTGAGCTATGCGCCCACATCTGTAATTCCGCATTTTTAAACGCGTTTTCGGGTTTTTATTCCGTACGGTTTACTAACGGAACAATATCTATTATACACCAATCAAAATAAAAAGTCAAGCTTTTTACTCTTTGTTTTTTACGGTTATACGAAATTACAATTTAATATCTCTTTTTTTCTTTGTTTTTCTAAAGTTTACTTAATATTTCGGTTAGTTTATTTTCATCGAACCTATAGGTCTTATTGCAAAAATAGCAGGTAAGCTCTGCCTGCTTATCTGTTTCCAAAATATCGGCAAGCTCCTCTCTGCCGAGGCTTATCAGTACCTTTTCCAGTCTTTCCTCACTACAGTTACATTTATACTGCGGTATGTTAGTATCGGTTATGGTCATATCAAACCCATCAAGTGCCGTTTCTAAAATTTCTTCAATGGATTTGCCATCATCTATCATAGTGGTTATGGGGTCAATATATGACATAGTAGTTTCGAGCATATTTATATCCGCTTCATCTGCATCAGGCATGAGCTGAATGATATATCCTCCTGCCGCTTTAACGGAATAATCCGTATCAACCAGCACGCCGAGGGCAACTACAGACGGCGTTTGCTCTGAGGAGGCGAAGTAATAGGTCAGGTCATCGGCAATTTCGCCGCTTTGAAGCTCTACTCTGCCCACATAAGGTTCTCTCATTCCAAGGTCTTTTACCACCGTTAAAAAGCCTTTGCCGAGGCTTCCGCCTACGTCCAGCTTGCCGTTTTCCTTAAGGGGCAGACTTACGGCGTTATGACCTACATAACCTCTTGCCTTGCCCTTGCAGTTTGCTACGGTGACAACGGTTTCGAGAGGTCCGTCACCCTTGAGCTGAAGGGAAATGGTTTCCTTTTCATCCTTTAAGGTTGCCGCCATCATCACATTTGCTGTAAGGGCTCTGCCCATTGCCGCTGTAACTACGGGAGTGGTATTATGAATTTCTCTTGCCTTTTGTACCAGCTCTGTTGTCATAGCTCCAAAAAATCTTATTCTTCCGTTTTTGTCCATTCCTCTTATTATTTTATCCATTATATTCACTCTCTATATCCTTTCTTTAGTATATGTATTTTAAAATCATTTCATCCGCGGATAGTAATCCTATAGGTGGAAGGATATGTTTTTTAATATGTAATCTGTAATAATTATTATCCATAAAATATCCGAGAAGAAAAATTTTACTGTTTCTTTCGTAATATTCCAAAATTTCCCGATGTGTTTAACGACAAAAATCGCCGCAACTGCCGCCGCCGTGGCAGCTACTGCCACCACCGCAATATTTACCACCATAACTGTCGCCACCGGCATTTTTGTGACGGTAAGCACCCACGACAAAGCATTGGCAAAGACGTGCATAATAATCGGGTATAGAATATTTTTGTATTTATACATTATATATCCACTTACAACGCCGAATATAAAAGGCGATACAAAAAGAGTTATACTTCCGTGTGCTACAGCGAAAAATAGTGCCGTAACAAGGATTGCCGCCGAGCCTTCTTTTTTTCTCATTAAAACACCGCGGAAAAACAGTTCTTCAAAAATGGGAGAGGCAATGCAAATTGCAACAAAGCCTGCCGCGACAGAGGGCATATCCCCGGCAGGTGATATTTGCGTGACCTTTGCTATTCCTGCTTTGCTTAGAATTTCGGAAATCGCTGTGCCGAAAACCTGTCCCATCGCCCAAGCACCGAGAGCGAAGCCTATTGATATAAACAGCTTTTCAGGTTCTATTTTACCGCAAAAGCTTACGCCTTTCCTGTCCCACGTTAAAAATATCATGGTGGGAACAAGGCACATACCTATGGAATATATTATATTTCCGAGATAGGAAAACACCCCGCCGCCGGGGACGGTTGCCGCATAAATCAAGCTGAAAAGCCTGCCTGCTGTTATACTTATAAGTATGTACAAATGCAAATTTAATCTCTTCATTTTTCCTCACTTATAAATTTTTTTACTCTTACATCATGAGCCTGTGCAAAGCTTTCATCTGTTCGCTGAACCCCGTATCCTACTCCGCAGGTTATACAATGGGGATTAAGCCTGCACATAACCCTGTCATAATAGCCTCCGCCGTAGCCTATGCGACTGCCGTCTTTGCCGAAAACAAGGCCCGGCACTAACATAAAATCTATCTTTTCCACATCTACGGTTTCGCTGTTTTCGGGCGGTTGCATAATATTATATTTTCCTTTAATCAGCAAATCCGGATTTTCTGTCCGCTTGAAAACTATTATACCATCGTCAATGCAAACAGGTAATAATAACACTTTATTTTTTGCCGCATCCTGTAGCACGGGAACAATATTTACCTCACTGCCTGTGGGATAAAAGCCTGCTACGGTTTCGGCATTTTTATATTCCTCGGAGCTTAGAATTTTACGGCAAATTATTTCACTTGCAGTTTTTCTTTCTTCTTCAGGTATGCTGTTGCGTTTTAAGGAAAATTCTTTTCTTAACTTATTTTTCAGCATAAATCATCCCTGCCCGAAGTCTATCTGCCGTCTCGCGGGATTTCAGCTTGCTTGTTATGGCAAAAGCAAACTCTGCCGCTGTTCCTGCACCTCTTGAGGTAAGTATATTACCGTCAACGCATACTGCCTCCTCCGACAGCTTCGCTCCTGCGAGTTTATCCTCAAAGCCGGGATAGCAGGTGGCTGTTTTGCCCCTGAGCAATCCCCATTCTCCCAATATGGAAGGTGCGGCGCAAATGGCACAGACGTATTTGCCCTTTTCTGCTGATGCCAAAACGCAGTCTTTGACGGTTTCATCCTTTTTGAGATTAGGTGTTCCCGGAATACCGCCGGGCAAAACTACAGCCTCTGTTTTATCCTGCTCAACTTCATTTTTAAGTATGTCTGCGGTTACTTCTATTCCGTGAGCACCCATTACCGTTTTATCCTTGACAGAAACCGTTTTAACCTCAATCTCTGCTCTGCGCAGTATATCCACTACGGTTAATGCTTCAATTTCCTCAAAGCCTTCTGCTAAAAAAACATAAACCATATTTCAACGCTCCTTATATTATATTTACAAAATCATTTTCGATGTCAACCGCAGGCTTTCCGTTTAAATCCCTGACCATTACCTGCTCATTGTCTATACCTTTAAAATACTCCGACAAAGGGCTTTTTTTCGCCGTTTTCACAGTAACTCTTTTCATATTTTCACACAAGTAATTCATTATATTTTCAAATCCGTTTCTGCCGATATATGCCATCTCGGCTATCTGACAATTATTTTCGGATACGTCACATAAAATATAAGCATCTTCCAATAAAATAGTTTTGCTTCCCTCTGCTTTGAAGGAATTTATTATCCGCTTCATATCTTTGCGGCTTCGTTTAATATAAGCATCAAAGCTCTTGATATATTCCGAATATATTTTGAAAAACTCATCGTCGTTTCCGCAAGCCTTTTCTTTTATTGCGATACCGGTTCCTTTAAAATCCGAGGCATCAAAGGAATACTCTTTTCTGCCGAAGCATTTATAAAATCCGTATTTTTCATAAAACCCCGTCAAATCGGAATTTAAAATCAAATACGCCTTATTTCTTTTTCTTCCTTCCTTCTCGGCGCAGGCGAGCAGCTTTTGTGCTATTGCCCTGCCGCGGTATTGCGGGAAAACCGAGACCCCGCAAAGGTACAGCAGGTCATAGTCTTTGCCGCCCATTTCCAAGGTATAATCCACCATCTGGAGTGCTCCTGCTATTTCTCCGTCATCCTCGCATACAATTGTATTTTCAGGCTTGTACATATTGTCAAACCACCATCTGATATAGCCTTCCGTATCACAGAAGCATTGCTTCCAAAGCTCTTCAACCCGGTTCTTATCTTGCTCCCTTGCTTTTCTTATCATAGCTTACCTCTTATATCCTGTATACTTTTCTATCATAAATTCGGGGTAATAGGACAGCTTCGCCTTCCTCAGCCCTTCCAGCCCCAAATCCTCTTCGCGGTTTACATAATTGCAGTCGCTAAATTCATTTTCGAGAAACAGCTTATTTATTGCGGGGTAAATACCTCTATACTTAGTATTTGCCTTTTCGATATGAATTAAGGCATTGCCGTGAAATTTTTCGCCTACGCTTACCGCCGCCACCTGACCGTCACACAGAATATATCCGCCTACAACATTTAATTTTTCATAATTTTCAAAAAGCATCGTCATAGCTTCTTTTTCGGACTCGGGATTTTCGCTTCTCTCACCTGTCCACTCGCAACATTTTTTATGACATTCGTCTATCATATCGGGGGTCAGCTTATGATAGCTGTAGTTGTAGTTGTTTATAAAATAGTTGTAATGGTTTCGTTTTGAATGAAGCTTTTTCCCCGACAGAGTTGATAATTTATCCACGCTGTACACATAATCATCCGCTTCTCTCATACGTTCAAATCGGTACATTCCCGGCACAGCTTCTTCGATTTTGCGTGTCATATCCTCCGTCAGCGGTCGCATTATGCAGTTTTCGCAGGGCGTAAAAAGCTCTGCCAGGAGAGCCTTTAAATTTCCTTCTCCGATTGGGAAATGACAGCTTTTAGGACGTTTTATTCCTCCTGCGCATATTAACAAAAATCCGTCCTTTACGGCGTATTTTATATTATAATCCTTCTGCCATATAAACATATTTGTAAAATTTGCTTCCGAATTTGTGCCGCCGTATTTGTTATAAAAGCCTTCTAAAAGCTCTCTGTCTTCTATGGTTATATCTTTAAATTCTATCATTTTTCCTCCAAATCCTCAATAAAATATGCCTGGGTATTGGCTCTTTTTCCGCGGCTGTCCATAACGTCAAGTCTGAAATAAATATCCGTATCCTTTATTTTAAATACCCCTTCTGTCAAGGTTCCCTCAGCATCATATAAGGCTTCCGACCTTCTGCCTGCTGTTGAAAGAGAAATCCTCTCTGCCGCCGAGCATTTGATATATACCATGCCGTCCTCAACATACAGCTCGCAAATGGCAGGTCCTGTCGAGGTGTAGAAATTACCCTTCAGCAAACCGTCAACTATACTGTCGTAAGAAAGCTTTTCCGCATTTACCGCAACAAAGGCTCCAAAGGAGTCATCATACCTTCCTTCGATATTATGATTATCATCACCGCAGGAGGCAAAAATCCTTTTTCCGTCACGCAGAAAATCATCAAGGACATTAATATCATATTCGTAAATCCCCGAAGCTTCCGCCCCGTTATTAAATATTTCAACACCCCACAAGCCCTCATAGCCCGAATAGTCGCCATAGTTTTCCAACGACCACCGTGGGTGGTTATAGCAAACAAAAAAACCGCTGTCATTGGCAATTTTTATAATTTCATTTATACCCTCCGCACCGTAAACACGGTTATAATCAGCGGGCGGTCTTTTTAAGCTTTCCCTGCGATTCGGACTTGAAAAGTGGTCCAAAACCGAATTGTAGCATATATTGAAGGTGTTGCCCTGTTTTTTTGCATATAAATTCAGATGGCACACCTTCATATTATAATTCACAAGGGTAGACTGCTCAGGAAACTGTTTAATCGCATATTCCGCACCGGTAATTGTGATAAATTTTTCGTCGTCAAGATATGAATTATCATTGAAATGCTCGTGATCGGTTATGGCGAGAAAGCTGTAACCCTTTGATTTATACATATCCTTTAATTCCTTCGGCGAAAATCTGCCGTCTGACAGATTACTGTGGCAATGAATATTCCCTTTATAAAAATTTTTGTTTTTGTCCAATAATATCTTCTTCATACCAAACCACTCCAAAATAAAGTATATACCAAACCCTTATTTTATTCAATACTATTTTTGCACAATAAATCCTTTAAAATACTATCAAAAATGTATAGATGCCGATTCCGCGCGGAATGGCATCTATACATTATAGGAGTAACTATGAAAAAACTATACGGCGTTGGGGAGTCACCGTACAATTATATATTAACATATATTTGTGATTAGATTATGATGAAAATATTAACAAAAAATGAATTTTGCCACGGATTATGAAAACCGCGGAGGGTTTTATAACAATATTGTTACAAAAAAGGATTTTTCGCAGGATTTGGCGTATATATAATGTAGAAGAAAATTTTGGAGGAGATTGTTTTGTACATAGTTGCTTTAAACGGAAGTCATAATAAAAACGGAAATACGCAGTTTTTGTTAAAGGAAATATTAAATAACTGCACAGGAGCAGAAACAGAAATTTTAAATGTTCACGAAATAATGAGTGAACTGTCTTTGCCCTTTTGCGTATCTTGCTGCACACCCTGCGATGCCCGTTGTTATAAAGGCACGAAGTTGGAGGAAGCTTTTTTTAAAGTTACAAGGGCGGATGCTGTAATAGTTGGAAGCCCCGTATATTTCAGAGGAGTGACGGCACAGCTTAAGGCATTTTTTGATAAAACAAGAAAAATCCGCGCTGAAAAAGCTTGGATAGGCAAGCCGGCAGCGGCAGTTGCCGTGGGAGCATCCAAGTACGGCGGGCAGGAAAAGGTTATCGAACAAATCCACGATATGCTTTTGGTGAACGGGATGACCGTAATCGCCGATAGCAGCAGTAGTTCCGGTGCGGGACACAGCGGGGTTGCGGCACAAAGACCTGCCGAAAAGGATGATTATGCCATAACCCGTGCAAAGGTTTTGGCGGAAAGCATTATGGAGACCT
Source organism: Clostridia bacterium (assembly GCA_045534775.1). Lineage (GTDB taxonomy): Bacteria > Bacillota > Clostridia > RUG12999 > RUG12999 > JAZOTK01. The sequence goes on from JAZSKI010000041.1 coordinate 7,083, forward strand.
TAGAAAAATAAAAAAAGGGGTGGACAAAATGACCATAAGAGAAATGTCAGAGACAGCGGAAAAAAGCTTTCTGTCGAAGGAGGCTACCTTGTCCTGTAATACAAGAGGACGGGAATATCCTATAGAAAAATGTGATATTCGTACAGAATTTCAACGTGACCGCGACAGAATCATTCATTCAAAATCTTTCAGACGGCTTAAGCATAAAACCCAGGTATTCCTCAATCCTGAGGGCGACCATTATCGCACCCGTCTCACCCATACCCTGGAGGTCTCGCAAATTGCACGAACCATAGGCAGAGGGCTCAGGCTAAATGAAGATTTAATTGAAGCCATTGCGTTAGGTCACGATTTGGGTCATACCCCTTTCGGTCACGCGGGGGAAAGGGTACTGGCGCGAATTTGCCCTCACGGTTTTGAGCATAATAAACATAGTCTTCGTGTTGTGGAGGTGCTTGAAGGAGGGAAAGGGCTTAACCTGACCTATGAGGTAAGAGACGGAATATTAAATCACCGAAGTAGTGGTACGCCCGCAACTAAAGAGGGGCTTTGCGTAAGACATGCCGATAAAATTGCCTATATTAACCACGATATTGATGATGCCGTAAGAGGCGGCATAATATCCGAGACGGAAATCCCCAAGGATTGCGCAGAGGTTTTAGGCGTTGGTCACGGGGAGAGAATAAATACTATGGTGGTGGATTTAATTAAGAACAATCTGGAGATGTCCCCTGAAATTAAAGAGAGAAGTATAAAACTGCGGCAGTTTATGTTTGACAGGGTATATATAAACTCCGCCGCTAAGGAAGAAGAGAAAAAAGGCGAAAAAATTATTGAATTTTTATATGATTATTATATTCATAACACGGACAAGTTACCTGAAAATGACAGAAAGATGCTGGAACGCTTTGACCTCGACGGGGTTGTATGCGACTATATCGCAGGTATGTCGGATATGTACGCAACCTCGCAGTTTATGGAGCTTTTCGTGCCATCACCCTGGAAAATAAAATAGGGATTTTAAAATTTAAAGTCTCAAAAGAAGGATTTAAGGGTTTGAATGTCGAAATAACGGATATGACCTTTAGGTCAAAAAATGTTGAACAGCGGATATGGGGGTAAAAAACGGATTATGGCTATGCTTTATCCTGAAGAGCTCATAAATGAGATAATTGCGGCTAATGATATAGTAGATGTGGTTTCATCTTATGTTAAATTAAAACGCAGCGGCAGCGATTACACAGGGCTTTGTCCGTTCCATAGCGAAAAAACACCGTCATTTCATTTGTCCGGTGATAAACAGCTTTATCATTGCTTCGGTTGCGGTGTCGGCGGTACGGTATTGCAATTTATAATAAACATAGAAAACCTTGATTTTACTGAAGCTTTGAAATATTTAGCCGATAGAGCAAAGATAGATTTGCCCGAAAAAGAAAGCGACAGCGAAAGCTATGAACGCAGGCAGGTCTTATACAAGCTTAATGCGGCGGCGGCAAGGTATTTTTATAAAAGCCTTATGTCGGAAAAAGGCAAAGAAGCTCAGGCATATTTTTTGAAAAGGGCTCTTGATGCAAAGACGGTTACTACCTTTGGTTTAGGTTATGCACCTGCGGAATTTGAAGGGCTTACGAGCTATTTGTTGCAGGAAGGCTTTAATTTAAACGATATAATGGCGGCGGGACTTGCCCGAAAAAGTGATAAAACGGGTAAACCTTATGATTTTTTCAGAAACAGAATAATGTTTCCCATTATAGATGTGCGTGGTAATGTGATTGCCTTCGGCGGAAGAGTTATGGATGACAGCCTGCCTAAATACCTTAATTCGCCGGATACGCCTGTTTTCAATAAAAGCAAAACCTTGTTTGCACTTAATTTTGCGAAAAAAAGCTGTCGTGAGAGAATGATTCTCTGCGAAGGATATATGGACGTAATCGCACTCCACCGTGCAGGGTTTACCAATGCGGTAGCAGCTCTCGGTACGGCGTTCACCCCGTCTCACGCGAAGATTTTGTCGCGGTACACAAGCGAAGTGGTGCTGTGCTATGACAGCGACAGTGCGGGGCAGAAGGCTACAGCGGCAGCCATGGCTATTTTAGCGGCAGATAATCTGCGGGTTAAGGTTCTTAAAGTGCCCGGTGCCAAAGACCCCGATGAATTTATAAGGAAAAAAGGCGCCGAGGCTTTCGGGAAATTACTTGAAGGCTCGCAAAATTCGGTGCTGTATAAAATAGAGACCTTGAAAAAACAGTATGATACCGATAATGTTGACCAGCGGATAGAGCTTATTTCAAAAATGGCAGAGGTTTTTGCCGAGATAGATAATCCCATTGAACGGGAGGTTCTGGTGAAGGATGCGGCAACGGAGGCAGGCATAACGGCTGACAGCATATTTGCACAGATAAATATGATAAAAGCAAAGAAAAACAAGGCGGAGACCAGGAAGGTTATGCAAAATTCCGTTAAAATTCAGAAAAAAGAGGATTTGGCGGTAAAAGAGGAATGTATGCTGGCATTTCTTATGCTTGAGGATGACAGAGTTTACGCCGAATTTTCAGATAAGGTGACGGAAGAATTTTTCACCACCCCTGCCTGCAGGGCTTTTATAAAAGAGGTCTGCGGGGCAAAGTCAGGCGGTATAAAAACCGATGCGGCAAGCATAATCTCAAAGCTGCCGTCTGATGCTGCACAAAGCATTTCGGCGTATATCTTTGCTGAAAAGCCTTACGGCGATACCTTTCTTGCGGCTAAGGATATTTATAATTCCATAACAAGGAAAAGGGATTTAAATAAAGGCAATATTACCTCAGCTGAGGAATTGCAGAAAATGATAGATAAAATTAAGGAACAAAAAAAATAATATATAAATACGTTCTCTTTTGCCTGCAAAGGAAGAAGAGTGATGGGGGAAAAGGTTCATGGAAATAAACGAAAGCAAATTACAAGCAATTAAGAATATGCTTGAAACCGGTAAAAAGAAGGGTGTTCTTTCTTTTAAGGAAATTGCTGATATGCTGTGCGAGTTCGATATAGATGCCGAACAGATGGAACACGTCTACGAGGAGCTCGAAAATGCAGGTGTTGAGATAGTTCAGGACCTCGATAAAGAGCTTGAAGAAATCCAGTTAAACGGCGAAGAAAAGATTGATTTAACTTTACCTGACGGTATCAGCGTTGATGACCCTGTAAGAATGTATCTGAAAGAAATCGGTAAGGTTACACTTCTTTCAACAGAGGAAGAAGCAGAGCTGTCACAAAAAATGCTGGAAGGTGATGAGGAATCCAAACGCCGTCTTGCAGAAGCAAATCTCCGTTTGGTTGTAAGTATTGCAAAGCGTTATGTAGGCAGAGGAATGATGTTCCTGGATTTAATCCAGGAGGGTAATCTGGGTCTTATAAAGGCTGTTGAAAAATTTGACCATAATAAAGGATATAAATTTTCAACCTATGCTACCTGGTGGATTCGTCAGGCTATTACCCGTGCCATTGCCGACCAGGCAAGAACTATCAGAATACCTGTTCACATGGTGGAAACTATTAATAAGCTTATAAGAGAATCCAGGAGAATGCTTCAGGAGCTGGGTAGAGAGCCTACTCCCGATGAGCTGTCTAAAGAGCTTAATATGTCCTGCGATAAGGTCAGGGAAATTATGAAAATCGCACAGGAACCCGTTTCCCTGGAAACGCCTATCGGTGAGGAGGAGGACAGCCATCTCGGTGATTTTATTCCCGATGATGATGCACCTGCTCCGGCAGAAGCGGCATCATATATGCTCCTTCGTGAACAGCTGACAGATGTTCTCGATACCCTGACCAACAGAGAAGCACGTGTGCTGAAGCTCCGTTTCGGGCTTGAAGACGGTAGAGCGAGAACTCTTGAAGAGGTAGGAAAAGAGTTTAACGTCACCCGTGAACGTATCAGACAGATAGAAGCAAAGGCGCTGCGTAAGCTCCGCCATCCCAGCAGAAGCAAGAAGCTGAAGGATTATCTTTAATATATTATAAAAGGGGCTGTGACAAACCGATTTTTGGAATCATTTTGTCACAGCCCCTTATGATTTGGTTTATTTCAGCATTTCTAAAATAGCTTCCTTCGACCTCAGTCCTACAACGGTATTTACCACCTGCTTATCCTTAACAACCACCAGAGTAGGGATACTTGCAATATGAAAAGACAGCGCCAGCTCCTGCTCTTCATCAACATTCACCTTACCCACCTTATAGCTTCCGTCCGACTCGGCGGCAATTTCTTCAATAACGGGAGCAATCATCTTACACGGTCCGCACCAGGTAGCCCAAAAATCTATAAGTACGGGAACATCAGAATTCATCACTTCCTGCTCAAAATTTGATTTTGTGATTTCAATTTCTTTCATAATAATTTTCCTCCTTTGATTAATCCTTGGATTTATAATAAAGCATACAATGACAGAACCCTTCAAAATCAGGATTTTTTATCTGCTCCTTAAATTCCTTACACATACATTTTGTATCTTCGCTTTTCTCCATAACACAGGGGCAATATCCGCCGCGTTGCTTTAATCCTTCTTTGATTGTAGCGACAATCTCTTTGTCGGGATTAAGTGTAATTCCCATTTCCTTCTCCCTTTCTATATTGATAATTGTGTATTTATATGGTACCACAGTTTTTATTATATGTCAATAGCTTTAAGAAAATTTCATAAACCTCTAAACAAACAGTTCAGGTAGCTTGATTACAAAAATCGGAGTGCTTATCTGAAGCACTCCGACCTTTAATCAGTTTATTTTACGGAATTTTCGTAGCTTTCAATCATCTTTTTAACCATCTGACCGCCGACAGAACCAGCCTGTCTTGATGTTAAATCACCGTTGTAGCCTTGTTTTAAGTTTACGCCAACTTCGTTTGCGGCTTCCATCTTAAATTTGTTCATTGCATCAACAGCTTCGGGTACTACTAATCTGTTATTACTTGCCATTTTCACATTCACTCCTGTAAATTAATAAAATATTTTTTGCACCTTGACAGTGCAGTTATATTTTATGTCAAAACAGAGCTTATATACTGGTAAAATTTTAAATTTTTGCAAGTTTTTCCTTAAGAAAATCAACAGCCAGCTTTATATCCTTTTCGGGGGTTTCGCCAACCTCACGTTCGATAGTTAAAAAGCCCTTCCAGCCAATATTCTTCAAAAGCTTCAGATAACGGTCAAAGTCCACACTGCCTTCTCCTAAAGGAACTTCTTTAAAATATTCAATGCTTTCAATTTCATCGTGCTTTAAATGACCGTAAATAATTTCAGGATTGGTTTTATGGAGCATAATACCGTCTTTTGCGTGGGTATGTACTATATAATTCTGCAAGGTTGCGGCACTTTCTACAGGGTCTTCACCGATTACCATAGCAAGGTTTGCAGGGTCAAAGTTAACTCTGACTGCACTTGCGGACAGGCTTTCAATAAATCCCTTAAGTCTTTCGGCAGGCTCAGGACCTGTCTCTATCGCAAAGACAGCGCCCATTTTATCACCGTACTCCGCCAGCTCGTTGCAGGCTTCAGCCATAATTTTCCTGGCATCATTCATTTCTGCGGGAACAACGCCGATATGGGTTGTAATTACATTGGCGCCAAGCTCTAAGGCAAGGTCCATAATTCTTTTTGATTTTTCAACCTTCCATTTATTAGCCTCGGCATCTCTGAACCCGCCACCGCCCAAATCTCCGCAAATCGCAGATATTACAAGTCCGTTTGATGCCACCATATCACGCACCTCGGCTATTTTTGAAGCAGTCACCGTATCAGGGTCAAGTTCGCCTTTTACAGCATAAATCTGAACGCCCTCAGCACCTACCGCCGCGGCTTTTTCAAGACCGCCGCGAATACCGCAACGGAAACAGTCCGCCATTACACCTATTTTTAAATTACTCATAAAAACCTCCATTCCGCCGCCATACGTCGGCACAAATAGTAATTAGATTTCTCTTATCCGTATGGCAAGGAATGATAAGAAATTTTTACGCCCATGTGCTTACCCCCGCGAATGCAAAGAAAATTTCGCACCGGCAATTAAATCCGCCGGAGCATAACGTGAAAGCTCCTTTCGCGTTAATCACTTCCTGTATTATTGTTTTTTGCTGCTTATAGTATACCACATCAAAATAATTTTGTAAAGATATATTTCTGCTTTTTTTGTCATCACGTATAAAAAAATTTTTTTGCGGCAATACTATTATTACCTCACAAAACATATTTTAAAAATCCGAATATTTCGGATCCCCCCTTTGCGGCGGCACAGCTCTCCGGCTGTGCCGTTTCTACTGTCTTATAAGAGCAAGCAATGCCTGCGCGGGGAGCGACAGGGGATTATGACGAAGACAGGCATAGCCTATGCTTCGGGGCGGAAGGGGAGGAGATACCTTCATTTGACGTATAATTCCCTTATCAAGAGCTTCCTTTGAAAATTCCCTGACAACACACGACACCCCCAGATGGATAGATGTCAGTTGTATCAACAAATCGTGTACGGCTATTTCAATTTGAGGGCTTAAGGTAATATGCTTTGCTCTGAAATTTTTTTCTAAATATTGTCGGGAAACGGAGTTCGGTTCAAGAAGAATAAGAGATTCTTCCGCAATTTCTTCCCAGCTGTAGCTCTTTTTCATCTCATACTCAGGACCGCACACGAAAACATCGTGAATTTTAAAGCAAGGCTCTATACACAGCTCGCTGTCGCTTATGGGTAAATTTACAAACGCCAGCTCTGCGGTACCTTCCTTCACAAACTGAAGCATCCGTGAGGAATAGGAGTTCGCCACCTCTATCCGCACACCGGGATAAAGACGGTGAAATTTCTCCAGATAAGGCAGAAGATAATGAGTGGTTATAGTATCGCCTGCGGCAATAATCAAAGACCCGCTTTCCAGATGATGAAGCTGTGCAAGCAGGGTTTCCCCCTGCTCAATTATCTGAAGAGCATTTTCCACCTTTTGAAAAAGTATAGTACCTTCCTTCGTCAGCGCCACGCCACGCCTTGAGCGTATAAAAAGCTTACAGCCAAGGTCATCCTCAAGTCTGCTTATACATTGGGAAATTGCCGATTGAGATATATAAAGCTTTTGTGCCGCCACTGAAAAAGACGAATGACGTGCCGTCTCATAAAAAACCTTATAATAATCAAGTTTTGTTTTCATATAAGCTCTCCTTATGACTGATGTAAGATATATCTACTTTACTTATTACTATATTTGTATTATAATATATATGGAAGCAAAAGTCAATAGAAATAAGAAATAAAAAACAGTAGAAATGGAGTTTTTGATATGGAAAGAAAAATTGGTACAGTTTCAAGAGGAATCCGTTGTCCCATATTCCGCGAAGGGGACGACCTTGCGAGTCAGGTTGTAGAAAGCGTAATTTCTGCGGCAGAGGCAGAAGGCTTTGAGCTTCGCGATAAGGATGTAGTTGCCATAACCGAATCGGTTGTTGCACGTACACAGGGAAACTACGCATCTGTAGACGCTATTGCAAAGGACGTTAAGGAAAAGCTTGGCGGCGGCACAATCGGCGTAATCTTTCCAATTCTGAGCCGTAACCGTTTTGCAATTTGTCTCCGTGGCATTGCAAAGGGTGCGAAGAAGATAGTTCTTATGCTGAACTATCCCAGTGACGAGGTGGGGAATGCGCTTATTTCCATTGACCAGGTAGATGAAGCGGGAATCAATCCCTATTCCGATGTTCTGACAGAAGAAAAATACCGCGAGCTGTTCGGTGAAAACCGTCATCCCTTTACAGGCGTTGACTATGTAACCTACTACGGCGATTTAATCCGTTCCTGCGGCGCAGAGGCTGAAATTATTTTTGCTAACAACCCCAGAGTTATTTTAAATTATACGGACTGTGTTTTAAACTGCGATATTCATACCCGCGCACGTACCAAACGTATTTTGCGTGAGGCAGGTGCAAAATGTGTCGCAGGGCTTGATGATATATTGACAAAACCTGTCGATGGTAGCGGTTTTAATGAAAAATACGGTCTTCTCGGTTCAAACAAATCAACGGAAGACAGCATCAAGCTGTTCCCTCAGGAATGTTTTGATTTGGTTTATGATATTCAAAAGCAGTTTATGAATCGTATTGGAAAGAAAATCGAGGTTATGGTTTACGGCGACGGTGCTTTTAAAGACCCCGTAGGCAAAATCTGGGAGCTGGCAGACCCCGTTGTTTCACCCGCATATACAGACGGTCTTGATGGTACTCCCAACGAATTAAAGCTGAAATATTTAGCCGATAACGATTTTGCCGACCTTAAAGGCGACGAGCTTAAAGCGGCTATCTCCAATGCTATTAAAGAAAAGGACAGCAATTTGGTAGGTAATATGGCATCCCAGGGCACAACACCACGTCGACTGACAGATTTAATAGGTTCTCTCTGCGACCTGACAAGCGGTTCAGGCGATAAAGGAACTCCCGTTGTTCTCGTGCAGGGATATTTCGATAATATGACAGACTAAAAATCTCTATATAAAAAGCGAAACGGCATTCAAAAAGATTGCCCTTTCGCTTTTTTAGTATTTTTTAAACTGTTATTATCATCTCATTATTATATATGCCGAATATGCAATATAAGTAAATACCATTATTCCTCCTTCAGTGCGGCTTACCTTATATCTCGTTTTTGTCAGGAAAAATGCCCCTATGGTCATTACAGTTAGTAACGCCACATCCATAATTGCCTCCCCACTGACTAAGATAGGTTTAATCGTCGAGGACATACCCACCACAAGCAGAATATTAAAAATATTTGACCCTACCACGTTACCCAGCGCAATGTCATTTTCCCCTTTTTTACTTGCTACTACAGAGGTTACAAGCTCAGGTAACGAAGTTCCTATTGCCACTATTGTAAGACCTATAAGCATATCACTCATACCAAAATTTTTTGCTATAATTTTCGCATTGTCTACTACCACATCCCCGCCAATCACTACCGCCGTCAGACCTACGGAAATAAGTATTATACTTTTAACTACGGGCATAGATTTAATTTCGCCCGTTTCACCGTCACCGCCCGACATTGCATCCTTTATCAGTTTAAACACAAAAATTGCAAAAATCGCCAGAAGAATTATACCATCTATCCTTGAGAGGACACCATTTAGTATACATAAGCCCAGAAACCCAAGCGTTATAATAATTGAAAAAGGATATTCCGATTTCATAATGGATTTTTTAACTGCTATAGGCGATATTAATGCACTTATGCCCACCACCGCCAGCAAATTAAAAATATTCGACCCTACCACATTGGCAACGGCAATGTCATTACTTCCTTTTATAGCCGCCGATATGCTGACCGCCATCTCAGGAGCACTTGTCCCGAACGCAACAACCGTAAGTCCGATAATTATATGCGGTATCTTAAACCGGTCGGCAACCGCCGCCGCACCGTCTACAAACAAATCTGCCCCTTTTATCAGTAGTATAAAGCCTACTGCGAGTAATAAATACTCCATTTACTCACCTTCATTTTCTTGATATTTATATTATACACCTCTCTGACATAATTTGCAAGATAAAATTTAAAAATATACAAAATTGTAACATAAAAATACTTGCAAAAGTAAAAAATATGTGGTATACTATTAATCAGATAAAATCCTCTGAAAGGCATAAATTATGAGCGGAATTAAAATTATCAGCAAAAACAGGCAGGTGCATCACGAATATTTTATAGAAGAAACCTTTGAAGCCGGCATTGAACTTGTGGGAACAGAGGTAAAATCTGTTCGTCAGGGTATGGTGAACCTGAAGGATAGCTGGATTTCTATTGATAACGGCGAAGCTTTTATTAAAGGTATGCACGTAAGCCCTTATGAAAAAGGGAATATTTTTAATAAAGACCCTCTTCGCGTCAGAAAGCTTCTTCTTCATAAACGCGAAATAATTATGCTTATGTCAAAGGTTCAGAAAGCGGGTTTTTCCATTGTTCCCGTATCTCTCTATTTCAAAGGCAGTAAAATTAAAATGGAAATTGCTCTCGCTAAAGGTAAAAAGCTTCACGACAAACGTGACAGTGCCGCCGAACGTGATGCAAAACGTGATATCGACCGTGCTATAAAGGAAAGTTTTCACTTTTAATATGGGGGTGTAAGGGTTTCGACGGGGATGATGAAGTACAGAAAGCGGGTAGTTGTGTGGGGCAACTTTAAAACTCACAAATTTTAAAATTAAACGCTAACAATAATTTAGCATACGCTGCCTAATTTCGGCAGTCGTCTTTCCTGTGAGTACCACGGCACAGGCTAAGGCGTCGATTAGTGGTCAACGTGAGTATACTAAGCTTTGCGTATACCAGGCATAATGAAGCTACCGATTAATTCCGCCCGTTTGCAGGCGCTTTTAAAAGGGAATTGTAATTGCAAACTGCACCCGGAGATGTCTGTATGAATTCGTTTTCGGACAGGGGTTCAACTCCCCTCACCTCCACCATAATAACGAGATGATTTTACTGTAAGTAAGGTCATCTCGCTTTTTTATGCGGTTTTCAGCGGTTTGAAAAGCAAGGATTTTTGATGGCAAAGCGTGTACTGCCGAATATCTTTGTTGTGAACTTGACCCGCAGTCCTAAATTCAATATCAATTCCAAAACACAGAGTAAAAATTTCTACTCTGTGTTTTTTTATTTGAATTTAAGGAGGAAAACTTTAATGAAACTAAATGGAAATTTTACTATTATACCTAACGAATTTATTAACGACTCAAGGCTCGATGTATATGAGTTCCGTATCCTTTGTTACCTGATGAAATTATCAGGATGCAACTCTTCCTGCTACCCCTCTTACGAAACTATTGTAAGAGAAACCGGAATGAGTTTGTCAAAGGCAAAGAATGGAATTAAGAATTTAATTGAATACGGAATAATTACCAAAGAGAACCGAGAGAAAAAGTCCGGAGGAGCTGCTTCAAATCTCTATGTGGTGTGTGTAAAAACCACCGATGAAGATGATGAGGTTGCAGAAAATACCACCGTCAGTATTCCTGATGACTCACCCTCTGGTGT
>JAZSKI010000075.1:0-4033 GCA_045534775.1 Clostridia bacterium
AAGATTTGTCTTGTCAGCAATAGAGGTTGATTTATACACACGGCAGTATATCGTCTGCGGTTCAATAGTGATTTCTCGTATAACATCACCTTTTTTATGTGTTCTTTCTTTCAGCTTTTCAATGGTAAGATTAAGTTCATCCCTCATTTTTTCAAGCCGCTGTATCATCGGTTCCAAATCACTCGTATCGTTAAAATATTCCCGTATTTCATCAAGAGAAAGACCTAAGTTCTGGAAAACTCGGATTGTACGAATTTGAGTAAAGGTGTCGATGGTATAATATCTGTTTCCTGAAGCACCATCTTTTTGGTCAGGTTTTATTAGACCTTTGATTTCGTAATTTAATATGGCTTTGCGTGTAATTCCAACTGCTTTTGCAATTTCACCTATGGAAAATAAGTTCCTGTCGTTCATAAAAATATCTCCGTTTCCAGTATAAAAAATTTCTTTGAAAAAATATCAAAAAACTATTGCTTCGTCCCTTGGGGGACGGTGTATAATTATTGTAGCATATAATATCAAATTTTTCAAGATGTGGAGGGTGATAAATTTGAAATTAAAGGATTATTGCATTAAAGAAGGAAAGGAGTATTTATTAGACGAATGGGATGACGAAAAGAATTTGCCATTTACTCCCGAAACAGTCAGCCCGAGCAGTTCTGTTCCTGTATGGTGGAAGTGTGAAAAAGGTCATTCGTGGCAGACGCAGGTACGTAGCCGTTCAAAAACACTTACAAGATGCCCGAAATGTCTTGCGACAGAACTCTCTAAAAAGAGAAAACAACAGGTAAAAGAATTTGCAAAGAAAATGAGTTGTAAATAAGTGACCGTTTTTTTGTACACTATTTAAAAAATAAAAATTTACTATATTATAAAGAAAGAAGAAATGAACATTGAAAAAGTTATTAAGTACAATTTTATGCTTATGTATGCTTATCAGCATACTTCCAACAAATGTGTTTGCTGCGTCGGTTGTAAATATTTTCAACATTACAGTAACCGAGCCAGTGACAGGAGAAAAGCCGGTAAATTCGGGCTCTGTTCCCTCAACGGCAAGCACCGAGGTTGTAAAGGTGGAATGGGACGGCGATTTTGATGACAACGGCTGTTTTATTGAGGGTAACTCATATAAGGTTTCCGTTACCGTCAGAATAAAGGCAGGTCAGGATAAATATATAAAATACGTTAAATCCACAACCAAAATCAACGGTCAGCTTTCTGAAATGAAAAGTCTTACCGAGGATAAAAAGCAGGCTGTGATCTGTTACACCTTTAACGTCGGTAGTAAAACCGAAGGGGGACAGGCAGGAGGTGTTGCACGGGACCTCAGCAAAGCAAAATACAGCGAGCTTTCTGTCAACGAGTTTGAATGGGAGGTTTTAAGACTTTGTAATATTGAACGTGCCAAGGAAGGTCTTGATTCGCTTTCCATGAACGGTACTCTTCAGGATATCTGCGATATTCGTGAAAAGGAGCTTGTAACCACTTTTTCTCATGACAGACCCGACGGAAGCGATTGCTACTCGGCTATTCCTTCCACTTATACCTGGAGTAATGTCGGAGAAAACATCGCAAGGGGTCAGCGTAATCCTGCGGAGGTTGTAGAATCATGGATGAACAGCCCCGGACACCGTGCCAATATTCTTAATCCCGAATTCCGCTATATGGGTGTCGGATATAATTCCAACGGAAATAACTGGGTTCAGTTCTTTTCAAGCAGTAAAGATTTCAAAATTGTTGGCAAGAACTCGTTTTCCAACAGCTCATATAATGAAGAAATATCCGAAACCGATATCAAGGACGTGTACCTGACAATTACGGCTTCCAACGGTTATAAATCTTATATGCCTGTGGATTTTGATTCCATGAAGCAGACAGGGGGCAAGTATTACCCAAGACTTGCTGCTACTCAGAACGTTTCGTTTATAAAGGTCGAGGATACCGACAGTGAAACAAACTCTGATAAAACAACCAATCAGGAAAAAGAGCCGACAGTAACAAGTCCAACAGAAGGCAAGACTACCGATCTTACAGAAGGAAGTCTTTTTGGAAAATACATACCGATTACCCATGTATACGGCACCAATTTCGGCGTACCTTACAATATGGAAGCCGGCTCTGAACAGCGGTTCGATATTGGAACCCGATTCTATGACGAAACGATAGGTATACAACCAAGCTTTGCTCCGCAGGTAAAGAGAAGTGATTATCAGAACCATTACGTCAAAATAAGTTACCTTGGAACATACGGTACCGTCGGTAAAGAAATTGCTGTTACCAGACTCGGTATCATTGACGAAGCGGAATATGACTTGGTTATGAACGGAAAGGAATCTGACTGGGCAAAGGTATATAATCTTACAAAGGATACCATCGTAATTTCCGCAGATATATACGATGAAAACAAACAGTTTGTAAGAAAGCTTACTCCCGCCGCAGTTATCGTGGCAACGGATGCAAGCGGAAACTTTATTACATTTTCACACTTCCTTGGCTCAACCTCAACAATCCTCTATTCACAGATAGATAATTTCTTTGCAGCGGACGAGGATAAGAGCAGAAGTACAAAGTCATTCTCGTTTGTAACCGATAAGATTATGCTTACAAATAAGGCTGATGCAGAAAAGCTTCTTCCGCCTGCGGAGATAATAAACTACGAGTATAAAACATATCCTGAACTTAACGTGACACCAAACTACAATGCAAACCATATACTCGGCGATGAGGAATTTGTAACGCCTGATAACGTATATTATCAGGTGGGTGTTGATTTCAAACAAATAGACCCCGTTATAAAAAACGAAATCAGGGATGTTGTCAGCTATTCCTATTATACGCACAAGATTGATACCCTTTACACCCAGAGAAACATTGTAACCGCAGACGGCACGCTTTACGGCGTTACCTCTGAATATGAAAAGAAGAAAATTGCAACAAATGTAAAAAAAGCCACCGCAAATCATTACCTTACAAATAGCGGCGAGGTAAAGGAGCTTAGCGGTAAAACTGTTGCAACAGATGTATATGACTACGAGGAATCCAACGATGGCTGGGTTATCGGTATCATCAAGAATGACAGCTCGTTCTATATGGGATATACCTATATTGAGGGTAAGGACGGCTATGCAAGAGGTCTTGCAAAAATGACGGAAAAGGTAAAGTGCGTTGTTCCTAACGGCCTTATCACCAATGACAATGCTTTCTGGCGTTGGGATAACCAAATCAATGTAATAGGTATTGACGAGAATGCTTTTGCAAGCGGAGAGGTTATTCAGAACTACGAAATGAAGCTTGGCATTGTTAAAGTGTGCAGCGATGCAGAGCGTGTGTTCCCGTATGAACTTTTGACAAAAATCTGGGCACACAGCGATGAAAACAGAAAGCAGAATATATACGGTTTTGTGCAGAGCAAAAGCGGTAAGCTTTACGGATACAGCTCTACCTACCATATAGGTTTTAACTCTACCGATAAGGTGGAAAGAATATTCCCTGTATTTTCATCAAACGAAAATGGTAACTTTGTTGGTATTAAGTTTGAAAATCAGGATTATATCAATGTAATCGCCTGCAGATATTGTGACGGCAATGCTTACAGATACGGTCCCCTTTTGGGCGGAGCAAAATATGTATGCGAAACTTTGGGCGGATACTACGGGGCCGACGGTAAGGTTTACGGTCTTGAAGACCATCCAACCAAGGGGCTGACCGAGGATGGTATTACTCCCTTCTCATGTACAGAAAACTATTTAACAAACAACCCCAATATGTACAGAAAAACTGCTACATACAGAGCATACAGCCGTGATACAGACTCAAACATTCCGCTTCTTCCGAATGTTTATACATGGAATTTTGACAGCAAACGAATGCAGCTTCTTGAAAGAACTGATGGCTCTGTGTGGATGGCAAGTGTTCTTCATCCATCAACCAATGCCGACCTTATTGCAATGACGGGCGGATACGAAAGCTCAAACGTATTTCAGGTTTCGCAGGCTACAAAAAATAAGGTTGATGCCGAATATTTCGACGTAAA
>JAZSKI010000031.1:0-5317 GCA_045534775.1 Clostridia bacterium
TCCACCATCCTCGGACATGTATCAAGCAAAACAACACTTGATATATACCTACACAGCACCGAGGAAATGAAGAAAGTAGCGCCTGAACTGATTAACGCCCGATTCAGCAAGGATGCAAACGGCAACGAAGAAACAATCACAGATAAACAAGGAAAGCCGACACAAGCCAAATTTGAGCCTAAAAAGGGCAAGATGAGAAAACCCGGCACGGGATGCATCAGTAAGATAAATGATCACCTATATGAGGGCAGATACTCACCAAAGGATGCCTACGGCAAACGAATGGCAAGAAACATATACGCACCGACAAGAGAAGAATGTGAAGAAAAGCTCGCCATACTGATAAAGGAGATGAAAGCCGAAATCGCAGAACAAAAAGCGAAACTCAAAAATGCATAATAACACAGATGGCACGGACATAAAAAATCCGTGCCATAGCTTTTGGGTGTATTAAATTTTTATACGGTGTAAACAAAGAAAAGGACTTTGTCCCACAGTTGAAGATAAAAACATGTGGCCAAACTCAGTTTTTTTACATTTTTTGAGACAAAACAAAAACCTCAGAAACCGCTTGGTTACTGAGGTTTAAGGTGGTCGGGATGACAGGATTTGAACCTGCGGCCTCTTCGTCCCGAACGAAGCGCGCTACCAAACTGCGCTACATCCCGAAATAAAATATTTGTTTTTTTCTATATTCCCGTGTCTGTGGGATAACATGTGGTCAAAACTTGTTTGACCACATGTATTTTGTTTTTTTAAGTCGCCATAAGTGGCGGTGTTAAAAGGTTCGTTGAGGTTCGGCTAGTTACTAATGAATTGCATAGTACCGTGTCCCGAACGAAGCGCGCTACCAAGCTGCGCTAATTCCCGAAATATATTAACACATAAAAAATACATACAATAAGACACATGGCACACTTATAAAGTCAAGCAACAGGTATACCTACACACAAATAAACCGTCACAAGTGCGGAAACTTCAGTATTGTCATGTATCTTACCTATGTATCTAATACAACTATTTACATCAGGTTGCATTGCTGGCGAAAATATATGCGTGCAATGCCTTTTTGCCTCAGCATTAAAGCAAAGCTATCCCCACCAGAATAAACACTGTTTATAACTTTTAACCGATACAAAGAATAATTCAGCTGTTTCAATGTAAAGAGGTCTGTATCCGATAAATCCAACTCATTATCTTCCCTCGCGCATAAACAAGTTCAAATAATGTACAAAAATATCAAACAGTGTGTACTCAAACATTTAACAATGAATTCTTAAATCACCTTTAATAGCGAAGTTAACCACACAGTAATTTATTCAGTCATATTATACCATAAATGCAATAAAAAATCAATAGGTGACGGCAAAATTTTTTTAGTCATAACTAACAATTTTTTAATTTATTTTTCAGTAATATGTTTAAAATAAACAGCAGTCCGCCTTTAAGAGTAAAATTTATTCATTTTTCTCCAAAAATCGCAAAATTCCATAATTTAAAAATCTCCCTCTTTGGTGCTTTGTTCAAAGAGGGAGATTTGCGTTTTTCTCTTTAAAAATCGGATTGAACCGTTTATAATACAATTTATGTTGCAAAATTTAGTTTGCTCATCATCAATCGTACATCTTCATCTGATTTGCTATATCGTCAAAGCTGTTGCATTTACCGTTCTGTACATAGAGATATGACGTTGTCATACCGCTTATGAGACAGCTTTTTATATCCAGGTCACCTAAAAGTCCTGCACAGAAGCCGCTGTTGAAATTATCTCCACCGCCTGTGGTTTTCTTAGGTTTTTCGCATACTATTCCCTGCACCTCTACCTCTCCGCCGTCATAAACTGCCGCAGAGCTGTCAACAGGGTGTATAATAACCGAACCGATGCCTGAAAACTCTTTTATTGCACGTGCTGTCGGCAGTGAACCTTCATACTCGCCGTCACATAAAATAGAGTGCATAACCATAGCTTCACTTTTATTAAGACCCAGGTATGTAGGTGCGTACTCGCTGTATCTGCCGAACATCTTAAGAGCCGCTTTGATTTCCTCCGGCTGACGTTTTGCACAATCTGCGATGTCTATATAAACCTTGCGGTCTTTTTTAGAAAGTTTCGGCATAACAAGCTCCAAAAACTTCTCGTAAATTTCGTGAAAATGTATCAGGTAGCTCCAGTTAACCAAGGTTATAATATCTGCTTCGTCAAAGATTTTTACCAGCTCATCAACGCTTATACGCGAAATTAAATCATCCCATCTTAAACGGCTGATTTTTTCAATGTCGCTCATAATAATTTTACCGTCGCCGAATTCAAATACATAAGAATAGCCCGGTTCGCTTATGGTTATGGTTTTGCAGTTCTCGTTAAGAGCGAAAACGGGATTTTTTTCAGGATAGCCCAAAGCACCAACGCAGGTACAGCCTACGCCCATATTGGCAAGTCCGTTGGCGTAGTGAGGACCGCAACCACCGAAATCTGTGCTTGTTATAATAAGCTCGATGTTACCGCTACGTCCTGCAAGACTTGTGATTTTTTCGCCGAATTTATCAATGGTCGGGAAATACGTGCAGGTGGTTTCATCGGTTCTGGTTTCAACGGGACGAATAACAAAATCCACAAAGCCGTCAAATCCTATGCTGACTTTTTTACTTTGAATCAAAGCTTTCTTGCTTGCAAACTGTTCTGAATATTTCATAAATTACCTCCAAAGCTGTATTAACATTGCTAATTCTATTTTACCATAACAGGCATCTTTTGTCAACAATAACTTGACAATATTTTTATATCATGACATAATGACTGTAAAATGAATTCTCGGCATTTAAAATGCAAAGCGAGTATATTTTTTGGAGGTTTTTATGATTAATTTACGCGATATACATATACGCGACCCTTTTGTTTTGGCGGATGATGGGAAATATTATCTTTATGGGTCTCGTGGTGACGAGGCTTGGGGAAAATGCAGTGGGCTTGATGTTTATGAAAGCTCTGACCTTGAAAGCCGGAGCGACGGTGCTGAGTGTTTTTCTCTCCTCAAGGCTTTTGGGCGGATCTTAATTTCCGGGCGCCTGAGGTTCATAAATACGGTGGGAAATATTATATGCTTGCCAGCTTTAAAAGTAAAAAAAGATGTCGCGGCACACAGGTTCTGTGTTCAGGCAGTCCTCTCGGTCCTTTCCTGCCCATTACGGAATTCCCTGTAACTTCCTCTGACCGTGAATGTCTTGACGGCACCCTTTACGTTGATAAAAACGGCGGGCCTCATCTTGTGTTCTGCCAGGAACGGGCTCAGATAGGTGACGGTACTGTTTGTGAGATTACTCTGTCAAAGGATTTAAAAACAGCCTGCAGTGAACCGAGACTGCTGTGGCGCGGGTCTGATTTCAAGGCTGTAAGCACTGTGATAGCGGGCAAGGAGGCTTATGTAACCGACGGTCCTTTCTTCCACCGAGGAGAAAGCGGCGAGCTTTTCTGTATCTGGTCCACCTTTACAAACGGCAGGTATTGCGAATGTGCAGCAAAAAGTGAAAACGGTGATATTGACGGTAGCCGGCAGGTACTTGACACGCCTGTTTTTGCGGATAACGGCGGGCACGGAATGATTTTCAGGGATTTTGACAAAAACCTTCTGTTTATCTTCCATTCCCCTAACTCAGCCCCCAACGAAAGACCCGTTATTTGCAGGCCGGAGGAAAAAGACGGGACATTAAAAGCAGCAGAATATTGACCGTGTCTCTTGATACGGTTTATTATTTTTGATATAATAAGTCAAAAAACGTGAAAGGTCAGGTGGCGTTTTCGGAGGAAAATCCGTTTGATGCCGGCATAAACACGTCACAAAATGATATATATTGTTTTAAAAAAAAGCCGATACGGTTCCCTGCGCTCCCGATTATGGTGATATTACAATTGCAACGGGCTGTAAATCGAGGCACTCACAAAGACGGTGTCGTGACCTATCGGAGAGCTTTTAACTCTAAAAATGAATACTTCGCAAGGTAAATTTCTTCTTTGGAGACTGTGCTGAGAAAGCATGGCTATATTGCGGCTGTTATTTGCAATAATTATGACAAAACCGCCGAGATAGAGGCTGTACGATATTTATATAATTCAGGTGCTGAAGGGATTATCATCTGTTCCGTATGCTCAGTCGAGGTGTATGACAATTACCTGCAAGGTCTTAATATGCCTATTGTTTCTCCCGGCAATTTAATTCCTGCCATAGCCTTTATGGGGATTGGATTTTGCCGTAATGCGGGAGCAAACCTTGGAATTTCTCAAATCCAATTATAAAAATATTGTATGTTTTTCTCCTGCTTTGCTGTATGATAATGCTTGCCCACAGATGGCGAATCATATTTTGCTTTTCTTTTTTTACAAAGCGCAAATATAACGTGTTTTGTGCAATTCATATCCTTACGGACTTTCAACACAGGGTATTGATATGCCCGTCATACAAAAAAAGGCTGTCTCAACAGGGCATTGATATGTCCGTCATACAAAAAAAGGCTGTCTCACAAAAAGTGAGACAGTCTCTTTATATATCAACTAAAATTATTCGTTGATAGCTGTAACGATACCGGAACCTACTGTACGGCCACCTTCACGGATAGCGAAACGGAGACCTTCTTCAATAGCAATAGGAGTAATAAGCTCAACGCTGATTTCTACGTTATCGCCGGGCATACACATTTCTGTGCCTGCAGGAAGCTCGATGATACCTGTAACGTCAGTTGTTCTGAAATAGAACTGAGGTCTGTAGTTGTTAAAGAAAGGAGTATGACGGCCGCCTTCTTCTTTCTTCAAGATGTAAACCTGACCTTTGAATTTTGTGTGAGGATTGATTGTACCGGGTTTAGCAAGTACCTGTCCTCTTTCGATTTCTTTCTTGTCGATACCACGGAGAAGAACACCGATGTTGTCACCTGCCTGAGCTTCGTCAAGAAGCTTTCTGAACATTTCAATACCTGTAACAACGAGTTTTCTGCTTTCTTCAGCGAGACCAACGAGTTCAACTTCTTCCTGAACGTGGAGAACGCCTCTTTCAACTCTACCTGTAGCAACTGTACCACGACCTGTGATTGAGAATACGTCCTCAACAGGCATAAGGAAGGGAAGGTCTGTGCTTCTCTCAGGAGAAGGAATGTAGCTGTCTACTGCTGCCATAAGTTCCATAATAGGAGCATATTCGGGAGCAGATACATCTGTAGCACCGGATTCGATTGCTGCGAGAGCAGAACCTTTGATGATGGGTGTATCATCACCGGGGAAGTCATATTCAGAGAGAAGGTCTCTGATTTCCATTTCAACGAGCTCGAG
>JAZSKI010000058.1:0-6972 GCA_045534775.1 Clostridia bacterium
TATATCATCAGCAACCTTAAAGAACTTTTTTCTTTCAACCTGATTAACTTTCGTATCAATGCCATCAGGATAATAAAATGCGACATCACTCTCGCTATCGTCATATCCACCAAGCAGTTCAGACAGAGTTATTGTTTCTCCATTTTCTACCACAAGTTCATTATTGAGTCTATCAATTCTTTCGTGTTCTGCAGCTAAATATCTGCCTTCGTTAAGATATTGCTCAAAGCGTTTCCACATATCACCCTCAACATTTTTCAGTTTGAGAGTTGAAGTGTCATAGCTTGTTGCCTCAAATATGTCTGTGGGGTTGTTTTCGTCAAAGTATGTAAAGAGGTAAACATTACCTTCTTTTATATCAAAGTCACCAATGGTATTGAAGTTATATGCAATCTGCTTTGTTCCGAGTTTTACATCGCCTTTGATTTTCTTAACGGGCGAAAATTCTATGTCAGGTTTTTCTTTGTCAGGATGGTAATAAACAACCTCTGCAAAGAATATCTGCGATTGATCCATAAGTAAATCTTCAGGAATACTACCTGCAAGGGCCGTTGTTGACATTGATAACATAATTGCAATTATACTTATAAGACCTATTATCTTTTTCATATAAACAAATCCTCCTTATTCGACAGTAAAGTGTACCGTATAGGTTTCCTTGTCAAAGTCTCCGGGTGCTCTAAAGTCCATAAATTCTTTCTTCAGGCGGTAGTAACCGGGTTTTAATTCGCCGTAACCATGTTCAAAATTTATATTTATTTCAGAAACATCATTCGTTTTAACTCCATAAGCAAGTGCGTTCCAAACTAAAGGTTCGCCCGTTATTGTTTCTACGGGTTGCCATTCATCATTGACAGTATTTTCAAGGAAGTATGCGGCACCATATTCAAGAGTGCCGGAAGGATTACCACCGAATTGCTCAATTTTCAATGTTATTCCTTTGGGAGTTACATTATCTGCATAGAGAGTGATGCCCCATTTATCAGAAGTGATATAATTGATGTGTGTTGCACCTTTTGGTATTTCTGACGGATATTGCGAACTCAGTAAGGAATCGTGAATATCGTTAAAGGTTACATCAGCATAATTGCTGAGAACAATCAATTCATTGTCAACGATTGCATTGTTAAGTCGTCCCTTTATGTAATAGCAATATTTTAATCCATCAAGTTTACTATCATATAAATCATACTTTTTGAAGATTACCCATTTCCCGCCAATATTGACCTCTTTGGTAATACTTGTTGCGTTCTGATAGCCTTCTGCATCAAAATTCGCTTCACCTGATTTTAAGGGAATTTCGTTTTCCTTAACTGTTTTCTTTAGCTCTCCGTCCATCGCTTCGCAACGGGGATTTTTTTCGCTTACCATCTCTGTGTCATAATACAAAACGCCATCAATATTAAACATTCTGACAGGTTTCTTTTCTAATTGCGCACCAAACTGTCCTTTTACGGTTTCATTATTTTCCCCGACAATTATCTGTGTCGGTCCATCGGCACCGCCTATTACTCCGATGCTTGCATTGTCGCAAGCAGTAAGCATCAGGCAATATAGTGCCGCCGTCAACATTATTATTCGTTTCATAGGCGCAGCCTCCCTTATTGTTTATTATTTTCCGTAAGCGTATCTGCCCATAAAGAGGGTTTCTCCGCTTGTGTTGTCTCTGATGAGAAAATAGAAGGGTTTGTTGAACTTAAGCTCTATAGGCTCCGGCGGACGTGCCGAGCCTGCCATACCTATTCCGGTTATCGCCGCCGCTTCTGTTCCCTTTTCGTCAACAGCTATATAGGTTTTATGAATTGTATCCGATATAAACATATTACCGCCGTTAAACATCTTCTTAAAATCTGATTGTCCGTCAATAAATGCCGCCTTTATTCCCATTGTTTTCAGCATATTATTGAGGCTCGTATCGTATTCAATTTTAAATTTAGGCATAGAGAGCTTTATAAATTCACTTCCGAAGCTCTCCGTCCTCAGCAGCTCCGACAGAGTTTCTTCAGGATTGATGCTTCTGTCCGTCATCATAAGATACATACTTACATCAAGGTCGTTAAAATTCTCACTGCCAAGATATTCGCCGTCCTCTGAAAGAACTTCAAATCTGTTCTTATACGGAAGCTCCAGAACCTGCACGTCGGGCATAGCGACAGATGAGTTCATCCAGCCTGTTCTGTTCATAAAATCAATTTTCGATTTCGTGCCGTCTGCATTTTTAAATTCATCGGGTTCTGTTGCTCTCTCATTAAATTCGTTCTGCCACGCGCCCTTGAAATAAATTGCATTTATGATTGTCGCCCAAAAATCGTTGTTATCAATGATTTTTGAGATTTTTCCGTTAGTTTTGTCGCTTACCCAGGAGTTGATTTCTTTCACCGCGTTGCCGTCATTTACCGATTTTACCTCTGCATTATAGTGTTCCGCCGCCTGAGCTTTAAACTCCGAACTAAAATCCTGCTTTGTTTTGCTTTCGTTAATCCATATTGAATTTGCTATGTTAAGCCTCAGATTTTCCGTTTGCAAATAGCGGAAAATCAGCTCTTTTGCAAATTCGTTATATGCTGTTATGCCTTCGTCAATATTCACCTCATAACCGAGAGCCTCGGCAATTTCGGTTTTGGTTTCGCCATCTGCTCCGTTTAATGCAAGCATTAACGCCATCTTTATTGATGTGGGAGAAAACATATAGTTTTTATCTTTTGGCATCTGCGAATTTAATTTATCCGCAAAGAGCAAATCCTCCATACTTGTTTTCAGCTTTCCGAAGCCCGCATTTTGTACGCATTGCTGACCTTCCTCCGCAAGCATAAATTCAGCCATTTTTCGTGCCGGTGCATCCTTTGGCGTATCTTTTCTTATGACAATATATGTGTTATCGGAAAGGGGATATGTGCCGTCTGCAATAGTATCGTCATCGGGATAAACTCCGTCAACAGAAAGCAGTTTTAAATGCCTTTTTGTATCAAGAACCGCATCTGCATTATGATAGTAATAGTAAATACTGTAGCCCAGTCCGTATCCCGTAGGTTCTTCTGTTTTCGCCGCAATAACATCTGTTAATATGCTCTGCATTGCTTCAGATGTCGTCTCTGCCGCTATTTTCGGATGGATTTTGTTTCCCATTAGGAAATGCTTTTCCATCTGTGCGTGGCTTCCTGAATCGTTGTTTCTGCAATAGGGATATAAAAGTGCATCAACGCCGCCGATTTCGCTCCAGTTTTCATAAGCATCATTTACATATATGTTTGAAATCTGCTCGCTTGTCAGTCCTTCAATGGGATTATCCTTGTTTGTAAAGAAAATCATAGCATCATAAGCAATCGGAATAAGCTCCAGCTCAACGCCTTTTTCTTCAGCCATAGCGAGAATATCACTTGCAGGGTATACGGAAGCAAAGCTCATATCAATTTCGCCGTTTATGAGCTTCTGATAGGTCACATGGCTTTTTGAATGTTTTTGTGGTTTTTGGGGATGGTTTCCGCCGTTTGAAAACAGCATTCCGTAAACCACATCGGTAAAAGGATAGGTAGAAGTAGACCCGTCAATCACAGGCATACCGTTATCAAACCCTAAATGCTCCGCCATACTCGACGGATAAACCTGGCACCGCTCTTCTATGTTATGTAAAAGGCTTGCAACCTCAAATCTTGTGGCACTTTTTTGCGGATTAATAAGCCTTGCAGGATTTTCGGGATTGCTTTCGTCTACATCGGTTTCAGCATAGTTACCTATCTTTGAGTATGCCTCCTTCGCCCAATGGGAAATTTTATCATCGTCTGTTGCGTTCATATAATCACCCTTTGGGTAGCCAAGTCCCGCAAGAGTCACCGCACGTGCCGCCATAACCACAAATTCTTCTCTTGATACGTTTCTGTCAGGGGAAAAGAAGTCTTCCGAATCGCCCTTTACAAGCCCGTAGTGATATGCGGATAAAATCTCCCTATAATACCATTTATCGCTTGTAACATCATCAAATATCTGAACTGTTCCCTGCATCGGAAGCACCTCAAGACCTAAAAACCGAAGCAACATAGCGGTAGCTTCCGCCCTCGTTATGTTATCAAAAGGAAGTGCCTCGCCCTTTTCATTGCCTTTTATGACTCCCGTCTTAGACATCTGTCGCATAGGATAAAATTCATAATATCGGGCATCATAGTCCGCGAACTGTATTTCCTCCGCAGCAAAGGCTTCTATCTCCATATCAGCTTTTTCTGTGGGCAGCGTTGCAAATATTCTTCCGTCATAAAGAAGAGAAAGCGTTATAGGTTCCTTTGTTTCTTTATATCTCGCTTTAACAGTAATTCTCCAATCATAGCCCAAATCCGTATTATACGGAGCGCTTACTACCGTAAATCCGCCGTCTGCTGATATATTATCCCCCGGTGCAGTAGCGCAGGATATAGCGCAGGTCATTAAAATCGCTGTTCCTAAAACCATTGACAATAATCTTTTTTTCATGTCATCCTCTCCTTATCTTTCAAGCTTAAATGTGCTTGCTATGTTTGATAATTCTTTTTGTAAATCTTCGCTTGTGTTTTTTGGGAACTCCCAAGAAATTATGTAAACCGCTTCTTTTTCCTCATAAAGATTAAACCACAGTACATCTCCGTCAGGCTCGATTCCGCAGAGGGAGTAACCCATTAAATCCTCGAAAATATAATCCTCGTTATCTCTCAGAAATTTTCCTCTTGCGGTAAGCTCGTCTGTATTCTTATAGGTTGTTACTTTGATTTCGACATCATCTTTCTTTGTGTATTCCCATTTTTCTTCTAAAGCCCCGTCATCATAGTCTTTTTCATAACGGTAGTTTTTTGTGGGAACCGCAAGCGTATACCCCTCTCCCCGATGGATTTCGCTCCCGCCAACGGTAGTATAAAGCTTATCATTCTTTGCTTCGGGAAGGACAGCTCCTTTGTTTGCGCCCTTGCAACCGGCAACTGCAAGCAGAGATATTATCAATATAATTAAAGTCAGTTTCTTCATGCTTTCCGCCTCCTTATGATATTACCTGCGACCCGACATTATAATCCGTCCACGTTCCCTTTTGCGACCAGACTGCAGAACAGTCTGAAAAACAGTATGCACCAAGTCCGCTACGCCATTTTTGTGCATCAAATTTTATTACCCGAAGTCCGTTATACTGCTCCTCGCCCTTCATACTGTCGGTGATTGAAAAGAGCAGCCCTTCTTCAAAATAATAGGGTTTGTCTCCCTTTAAATATCCCTGCTCGGCAAGCTCTTTATATGAAAGCTCTAAACGCTCCTTGTGATGTGCTTTTGAGAAAATATAACTAATCGCCGATTTTTCTCCATCGGTCAGCTCTCCGGGAGCCTCGCTCAAATCAATGCTTACATATTTGTTGCTTCCGTTGAGTCCCGAATCTGCTTCCCACAAATCCTCAAGAACCTTTAAGTACAGACCGCACAAATCATAATATGTCCCGCCGGGATTTTTTTCTGTTCCAATGGAATAACCATTGATGGATTTACAGAAATCTGTAATATCAATAGGCACTCCCGTGCTCTGAATAAAATTGATGAAGGCTCCTTTATAATAAACATCTAACGGCATACCATCCTCTAAATCCGTAAGCTCTGCCTTGTTTCCATCTATAAATACATCAACCTTGCCCGCATCAACAGTATATACAAAATTGCTTTCTGTTCCGCCGAGAATAAGGCTTCCGCTCTCTGCACCGTCAATAATCTTAAGGGTCAGCTTCTCAGCCCGCGACCCCGGGCCTTCGCTCAGCCCGCCTGCTACGCCGCCACTTTCATTATCACAAGCCGCAAGCAATATACTGCAAATTAAAAATACTATGGTTATGATCCTTTTCATTCTAATCATCCTTTCACATTTTCCTTTATTCATTAGACGATTTTCCAAGGAAAATGTTCCTATATCCGATATTTTTTTAATTTTGTTTTAAATTCTCAAGTGATTTTATATAAAATCGCCTCCTGCTTTTTTCAGTAAGCTTAAAAGTATTTTCCGTTCTCTCAGCTATATAATAACATAAAAGCACAGGTATGTCAATATAGTTCGCGGGGGAAGACCTGCTGTTTTTTCTACTCACTACCCACTAAAAAACAAGTCACAGGCTCTTCGCGTTTCCTCCCCTAACATAAAAATTCCGACGGGACATATTATGATTTGTGCGGTCTGTACTTAAAGGTTCTTGAGGCTTTGCGGGAAACAGATTCGGGGCTCAATGGAAAGCATTGATTCGAGCGGGCTCCCGGAGAGCTGACCGATGGAGAAAAATCTGCTCAACCAAAAAGGTGTCTCAAAGCAGATGAAAACAATGCTTGCAGGTGCCGACCTTTCCCCTTAATACAAAAGGTGTCTGGGTTCTAAGATTTGACGATATTATAGCCGATGCGTTGGAACTTGGTCCGTTCAGAATTACCACCGCACATAGAAGAAACACTTTAAAATATGGACTTGAACGGTGTGCCTTATGATGTTGTTTCAGAGTTAATATGCTTCTGTATTGCAAACGAAACAGATAACAACGAGTGATGTACATCTGCCTGTTGCAAATTTTGACTGCTATTACGACAATATAAATTTTAGCAAAAAGTGGTTATCCAAGATACCGAATACAATTTTAGAACGGGAGGTTTTATCAGGAATTAGCAGAATAAAATTAAAGATATAAATCAGTAAAAGCAACCGACCTCATTGTGAAGGCAGCAATAAAACGGGTTAATAACTTTGTTGGGTATTACAATTGATTTTTTGTTACTTTTATGGTATGATATATTACAAGGCATATAATTTAGATGCTAGCGAGTTTACACAGCGTTTAAGCGGTTTCGATCCGAGAGACTATCCCGAATTTTGTGTAAAGTCTTTACAAGACCTCCAAGATGATGTATAATAAAAATATCATTTTGGAGGTTTTAATTATGCCAAGGTACAAATTAAGTCCCGAAGAACGGGCAGCAGAAGCAGAAAGAAAAGAA
>JAZSKI010000026.1:0-27291 GCA_045534775.1 Clostridia bacterium
AGTGGACACGACATTACATGCGATTTTCCCGAGGTCAGGAAAATCGTAAAAGCAGGTGCAACTGAAAAGCCGGTTTTAGATTATGAACTTACAAGATATGCTTGTTATTTAATTGTTCAGAACGGAGATCCGAGAAAAGAAGTTATTGCACTTGGACAAACATACTTTGCTATACAGACATACAGACAGGAAGTTGCAGACAGGTTTAATCAGCTTGATGAAGATAGCAGAAGATTAGTTGTTCGTGGAGATATAAAACAATGGAATCAGCTTCTTGCGGAAACTGCAAGAAATGCCGGCGTTATAACAAATGAAGAATTTGCAATTTTTCAAAATGCAGGTTACATTGGCCTTTACGGCGGACTTGATGTTGAAGATATCCACAAAAGAAAAGGTCTTGCAGTTGGACAAAAAATTCTTGACTATATGGGAAGCACAGAACTTATTGCTAATCTGTTTAGGATTTCTCAAACAGAAGAAAAATTAAGAAAAGACAAAGTTGATGATGCAGAAACTGCTACAAAAGTTCATAACACTGTTGGCAGAGAAGTAAGAAAGGCTATTGAAGAAATTGGCGGTACAATGCCTGAGGATTTGCCAACTCCTGAAAAGAGTATTGCTCAAATTGAAAAGGAACAGATGCAAAGATTAAAGGAAAAAGCAAAAGAAGGAACTTTGATGCTTGATGAATAACAATTTTAAAATTTAATATATAATAGTTTGCCGATAATAAACTTTGATATACAAGGAAAAAAGCCTTCCCCTTGAGGGGAAGGTGGGTTGCGAAGCAACTCGGATGAGGTGAAAATGAGGTAACTATTGCTTACAATATACACCTCACCACCGTCTGCGACGGAGCCTCCCCTCAAGGGGAAGCCTTAAAACCTTACAAAATCATATAATGATTTCAAGAAAAGCTTGAAATCGTTGATATGTCTTGATGTACCCGATATACAGTCTTTGATGCTTTTGCGGCGGTCATTGAGAAGGCCGTATGGGATGAACATATATAAACTGATTTTAATTTCTCTGATGTTGAAATTTATCGAAAACTAATCTTTAAAATGCAAGGGTAACAGGTGGTTGCAACCCGATAATTATATTTTGTAAATATCATAAGGAGGCTAATATGAGAAAACACCTTTTTTTTGATGATAACAAATTGTTTGGAAGAGATAATATTGTAAGAAAATATGGGGAACCGGAATTGATTTCGGTTTATAATGACGGTATTTGCAGTACAGACTATTGTACGGGAAATGTTTTTCGCTTAGATAATGGAAAATATCGAATGATTTATTTCGGACATAGCAATGAATTTTCCGGCAAAAAACTATTTTCGGCAATCAGTGATGATGGTGTGAATTTTATGCCGGAGGAGCTTTATAACAGCAAAGAAGCTTCTCATAAAATGTATACACATGAAATTATGGATATTCCCGGCGAAGTAGCATTTATATACGAAGACAGAAATTCTCAAAACATTGAGGAGCGATATAAGCTTTTGATGTCGGATCATGGTGCGCTGGGAAAGGAGTTACGGGTGGATGATACAATATATGTATCACCTGATCTTATAAACTGGAAATTGAAAGAAAACGTATTTTGGGGAGATGGCACGGAACCTTTGGCAAGCGTTTTTTATAATAAGCATAAAAATGTACATACAATTCTTGAACGCCCGTTTTGGGGGATTCGCTGTGTAGGATACAAGGAGACAAAGAATTGGAAGGATTTTACAGAATATAAATTGTGTTTGAATGTAGATTCAAACGATGAACGACTTGCTGAAATTTATGGTATGTACGCATTCGAATATGATGGCTTGTATATAGGGATTCCTCATATATACAGACATCTGAACAGTGAGTTTAATGCTAAATATAAGAATGGAATTATAGATACTCAGCTTGCTTATTCCTATGATGGCAGATATTGGCAGAGAAGTCTTAGAGAGCCATTTATAAGCGGGATTGATTCAAAACCTGAAAGCCTGAATATTAATCACAATTTAGTGTGGGTTTCAAATATGCAAATACATGATGATGGAAATGTGTATTTCTATGCATCGGCATCAGAGCTTGAACACGGTCCGGCATTCCACGAACCCGGAACAGGGAAAATACTTATATACAAAATGAGAAGAGACGGATTTATAGCACTTTCTACACAAGATAAAGAAAAAACCTCGTCTGTGACGACTCGTGAAAAAGTTTGGCATGGAGGCGAAATTCACCTTAATATTAAAGCCGGAAATGCAACTGTGGCAGTATATGTTTCAGATGAAAGCGAAATGGTAGCGGGCAATGCTCTCGGAATCGCAAAGCCTATAGATGGATTCGGACACGAGGATTGTATTTCATTCAGTGGCGATTCCTTAGATTGGGTACCGCAGTATAAATCGGGAAAGAAAATTGAAGAATTAAGTGGGAAAACCATTGTATTTACATTAAATTTTGAAGATGGTGAAGTATTCTCATTGTCGGGCAATTATACAGATGTCTATAATACACAGGCTGTAAGATACAGGAAATTTGGAGTTTTGCCTGAATAATATTGCATTGCTTAAAAAACGCAGTTACTGATAAGCTGTTAAGCAATTACAATTCAATGTGCTGCCAATGAAATGTATGATTTGAGATGCGTTAAATTTAATTAAAAGCTTTGCGGCTAAAGCTTATAAAATAATATACAATACAGAATGGAGAGTAACTTATGAAATATTTAGTATTACTTGGTGACGGAATGGCGGATTATCCTCTGCCGGAATACGATAATAAAACACCCCTTGAGATTGCGAGAAAGCCGGTTATGGATTCTTTGGCGAAAAAAGGTATAATCGGACTTACCAAAACCGTACCGGACGGATTAAAACCGGGTAGCGATGTTGCCAATCTTTCGGTTATGGGTTATGACCCGCAGGTTTATTATACGGGACGTTCACCTCTTGAGGCGGCGAGCATCGGCGTTGAGCTGAGAGAGGGAGATATAACCTTCAGATGCAATCTGGTAACCCTTTCCGATGAGGAAAATTATGAGGATAAAACTATGGTGGACTATTCCTCCGATGAAATTTCAACAGCGGAAGCGGCTGAAATAATAAGGGATATCGGTAAGGCTCTCGGAACGCAGGAAATGGAGTTTTTTGCAGGAATTTCTTACCGCCATCTTTTGGTATGGCACGGTGCGAAGGAGGAATATAATCTGACACCTCCCCACGATATTTCCGACAGAAAAATTAAAAATTATCTGCCGAATATTCCTGTTTTCCTTGAAATGATGAAAAAAAGCCACGAAATCTTAAAAACCCATCCCGTTAATTTAAAGAGAATTGAAAGAGGACTTCGTCCTGCCAATTCTATATGGCTCTGGGGCGAAGGCTCAAAGCCTGAGCTTATATCCTTCAAAGAACGAAGCGGCCTTGACGGTAGCGTAATTTCAGCGGTGGATTTGGTGAAGGGCATAGGCGTTTGTGCCGATATGAAGGTAATTGAGGTTGAAAATGTAACAGGTAACATTGATACTAACTTTGAAGGCAAAGCAAAGGCGACTGTTGAGGAGTTCAAAAAGGGAGCGGAGTATGTGTACCTGCATTTTGAAGCACCCGATGAATGTGGTCACAGAGGCGAAACCGAGAATAAAATAAAATCTATTGAATATCTCGACAGCCGCGTGCTGAAATATATAATCGAAGAGCTTGACAAGGAAGGGTTTGATTATACGATTTTGGTAATGCCCGACCATCCCACGCCCATTTCTCTTAAAACTCATACAAGAGATGCAGTGCCATTTATTCTTTACCGCAGTAATGACGAAAAGGACGGCGGAAATAACGTCTATACGGAGAAGGCGGCGGCGGAAAGCGGAATTTTCGTTGAAAAAGCCCATACATTGATTGAAGAAATGATAAAATAGTCAAAGAGCGAGCAGGGTCTCGCTCTTTTTTCGTAAAATGAAAAAAATTCAAAAAAAACTATTGTATTTTTTTTAATAATATAGTATAATTTATATATGTATATTCATAAGGAGAAAAGATTATGACTGAAAAAATGAAAACCGTACTTGTAGGTACAAATTATGATACATATATCTATATGGAATACGCGGCGTATCTGAAGATATTACGGTATTCCAAGGCGGGCAGTATTGACGGCTCCCGAGGCGTTTTTCTGGGAAAAATTGAAGATGGCGCGGTGTATATATATGAGGCCCTTGAGGCTATGTATTTCGGTGATGAAGGGCTTGAAGCACCTTCATTTACGGGTCAGTCGTGGCAGAGAATAACCGAAGAAATAAAGGAAAACCATAAGGATTTGCGTATACTCGGTCAGTATTCCACCCATCCCGATGTAAAGCCTGCAGAGATGGATATGTCTATGCAGGAGGGCTTTTTCGACAGTATGTCGGACTTGCTTTTTGTCTTTGACCCCGTTGAAAATACAAGCGAGATATATAAATATTCCGATAAAAAATATACGGCGGTCAAGGGTATAAAGCTCTTTGATAAGTACGATAATGAGCTTGATATGAGGATTGCCGAAAGCATAATGCGACCCATTAACCGTGAATACGAGCTGAGAACCAAGCTGTTAAACAAATTCAGCAAGAAGCTGAAAGAAAAAAACAGAGTTTATATGGGTATATTTGCAGTTTTATTTCTGGTAATAATATATCTGACCTTTCAGACGGTGGAGCTTGGCGGAAGGTGCAAAACTATGGAAAAACAGATAAACGATTTGCAATGGGTATCGGCACAGCAGGAGGAACAAATTAAAGAGCTGACTGAGCCTGAACCTACGGCTACACCTAAGGCGAATAAGAAAACAACGAGGTAAAACCTATGCACAAAGCGAGAATTGACGAGCTGCGAAGACAGCTTGAATATCATAATAATTTGTATTATAATGAAGATACTCCCGAAATTTCCGATTTTGAATATGATATGCTCATGCGTGAGCTTATTTCTCTTGAAGAAAAGCACCCCGAATATGACGATGAAAACTCACCGTCAAAACACGTGGGCGGAAAACGCTCGGATGCCTTTGGTGCGGTGGAGCACAGCGTTCCCATGCAAAGTCTGGCGGATGTGTTTTCCGAAGAAGAGCTACGGGATTTTGTGGCTAAAATCGGCGAGGACGTTCCCTTTTCGGTAGAACCGAAAATAGACGGGCTTTCTGTGTCTCTTGAATACAGTAACGGCGTTTTCGTAAGAGGCTCAACCAGAGGTGATGGCAATGTGGGCGAGGACGTAACGGAAAACCTGAAAACCGTAAAGGGCTTTCCAATGGTGTTTCCCGATGCGCCTGAATATATAGAAGTCCGCGGTGAGGTTTATATGTCGGAGAAAGCTTTTTTGAAGCTTAACGAAAACCAGGAGCTGCAGGGATTGCCTCTTTTTGCAAATCCGAGAAATGCGGCGGCAGGGTCTCTCAGACAGCTTGACAGCGCTGTAACAAAAACCAGGGATTTGCAGGTGTTTATTTTCAACGTCCAGCAGGTTCGGGGAATGGAATTTGAAACTCACAGCGAGTCTCTTGATTATTTACAGAAAAACGGATTTGCCACTGTTCCTGACAGAAAAACCGTAAAGGGCGGCGAAAATATTTTTAAAGTCATTTCAGCCATAGGTGAAAAACGGGAGAATTATCCTTTTGATATAGACGGCAGCGTGGTAAAGGCGGATAGCCTGAGCCTGAGAAAAAGTCTCGGTTCTACGGCGAAATCACCAAAATGGGCGATAGCCTATAAATTCCCCGCCGAGGAAAAGGAAACACTTTTAGAGGATATTGTAATCCAGGTAGGAAGAACGGGAGTATTAACACCTAATGGGGTTCTGACTCCCGTAAGACTTGCGGGAACATCTGTCAGCCGTGCAGTATTGCATAATATAGACAATATCAGAGAAAAGGATATAAGAATAGGCGACAGAGTAATTGTCCGCAAGGCAGGGGATATAATTCCCGAAATAGTGAAATCTCTTCCTGAAAAGAGGACGGGCAACGAAAAAATATTTGAAATGCCGACGGTGTGTCCCGTATGCGGAGCACCTGTCGTTAAAGCGGAAGGCGAAGCGGCAACCCGTTGCATCGGCGACAGCTGTCCTGCACAGCGGATGAGAAGCATAATTCACTTTGCAAGCCGCGATGCTATGGATATTGAAGGTATGGGACCTGCGGCAGTAAGCCTCTTTATGGAAAAAGGTCTTTTAAGTGACGTGGGCGATTTGTATTTTCTCCAAAAAGAGGATATAACGGGTCTGGACAGGTACGGCAAAAAATCCGCTGATAACCTGATAAATTCAATAGAAAAATCCAAAGAAAACGGGCTTGCGAGAGTGTTGCTTGGGCTGGGAATCCGCCTGATAGGCTCAGGGGCGGCAAAGACCGTTGCAAAGCATTTCGGAAGCATTGATGATGTAATTAACGCCACAGCCGCAGAGCTGTCTTTAATAGACGAAATCGGCGATAAAATGGCGGAAAGTATAGAAACCTTCTTCAAAAATGAAGAGAATTTGAGGCTTGTAGAAAAATTAAAGGAAGCAGGCGTTAAAATGACCGAGGAAAAGGCGGTATCGGGCGGAGTTTTTGAAGGAAAAACCTTTGTGCTTACAGGCACACTTAAAAATTATACCAGAGCAGAAGCAAAAGGGCTTATTGAAGATGCCGGCGGCAAGGCGGCAGGCAGTGTATCTGCGAAGACCGATTACGTCCTGGCAGGCGAGGAAGCGGGCAGTAAGCTGGAAAAAGCGAAAAAGCTCGGTATAAAGATTATTACCGAAGAAGAATTTAAAAATATGCTGGGAGGTTAACCAATGAAAATCACACAGGAGAATGTAGAATATGTAGCAAAGCTTGCGAGACTGCATATTTCCGAAGAACAAAAAGAAAAGCTGACAGAAGATATGGCGGCGATTATTACCTTTGCCGATAAGCTGTCGGAAATTGATACAGGCGATATACGCCCTGCGGCACACGCAATACCCGTCAGCAACGTGTTCCGTGAGGACGAGATAAAACAGTCCATTGACCGCGAGCTGTTGCTTAAAAACGCACCGCAAAAAGAGGCAGGCTGTTTCAGCGTACCTAAGATAGTAGAATAGGAGGGCGCAGAGTTGAATACATTTATGATGACAGCGGCAGAGCTTGCGGCTAAAATAAAAAACAAAGAGCTTTCAGCTACGGAAGCGGCAAAGGATGCTCTTAAAAGAGCAAAAGAAGTTAATGAAAAAATTAACGCCTATAT
This sequence comes from Clostridia bacterium, assembly GCA_045534775.1. Taxonomy (GTDB): domain Bacteria; phylum Bacillota; class Clostridia; order RUG12999; family RUG12999; genus JAZOTK01. The sequence continues at coordinate 7,243 of JAZSKI010000026.1, forward strand.
TACCATAACCGAAGATGTTGCTATAGAACAGGCAATGGCGGTTGACGAAAAAATTGCGGCAGGTGAAGAGGTATCGCCTCTTGCAGGAGTACCCTTTGCCATTAAAGATAACATTATAACCAAGGATGTTCGTACCACCTGCGGTTCTAAAATGCTGGCGGATTTTAAACCGCCTTACAATGCTTTTGTTACCGAAAGACTGAAAAAAGCAGGTTGTGTGCTGATAGGCAAAACCAATATGGACGAGTTTGCTATGGGTTCTTCCAACGAAACCTCTTATTTCGGCGGGGTGAAAAATCCCCATAACACGGATTGCGTGCCCGGCGGCTCCAGCGGCGGTAGTGGTGCTTGCGTTGCGGCAGATGCGGCGTGCTTTGCCCTGGGTAGTGACACGGGCGGTAGCATCAGGCTTCCTGCATCCTTCTGCGGCGTAACAGGACTTAAACCTACCTACGGTATGGTAAGCAGATACGGACTTGTTGCCTTTGCATCCTCTCTTGACCAGATAGGTCCTATCACCAAGGATGCCACAGATGCGGCACATATTATGAACATAATTTCCGCCCATGACGAAATGGATTCTACCTGCCTTAGGGTAGACCGTCCCGATTATACGGCGGCACTTAAAAATGACGTAAAAGGGCTTAAAATAGCTCTTCCGAAGGAATATTTCTGCGGTGCAGATAAAGGCGTTACGGAGAAGGTGTACGATGCAGTCAAGGTCCTTGAAGGACTCGGCGCAACGGTAAAAGAAATAAACCTGCCCGTAACCGACTACGCCCTTGCGGCATACTATATAATTTCCTCCGCAGAAGCAAGCTCCAATTTAGCCAGATATGATGGCGTAAAATACGGCTATCGTGCAGAAAATTATGAGGATATTACCGATATGTATTTCAAGAGTCGCGGCGAAGGCTTCGGTGACGAGGTTAAACGCCGTATAATGATAGGTACTTACGCCCTTTCTTCAGGTTATTATGATGCCTATTACAAGAAAGCTCAGCAGGTGCGAGCTTTGATTAAACAGGAATTTGATAAGGTCTTTGAGGAATTTGATATAATTGCAAGTCCCGTATATCCCACCACAGCCTTCAAAAGCGGTGAGAAGATGGGTGACCCCGTTAAAATGTATACGGGTGATATTTGTACGGTTTCCGCAAACATTGCGGGAATACCCGGTATTTCAATTCCTTGCGGCTTTGATAATTCTATGCCGGTAGGTCTGCAGATGATGACAAAAGCCTTTGGTGAGCCTACTCTCCTTCAGACGGCATATACTTATCAGACAGCAACAGATTTTCATAAGAGAAAGGACATTTTAATATGAAATATGAAGCAGTAATCGGTATCGAGGTTCATGCAGAGCTATCGACCAAAACAAAAATATATTGCGGCTGTGAAAATAAATTCGGCGGCGAAATTAATACTCATTGCTGTCCTGTGTGTACGGGAATGCCGGGAGCACTCCCCGTACTTAACGGCAAGGTGGTTGAATATGCAGTCAAAGCGGGCCTTGCAATGAACTGCGAAATCACTAAAGAAAGTAAACAGGACAGAAAAAACTATTTCTATCCCGACCTTCCGAAAGCATATCAGATTTCGCAGTTTGATTTGCCCCTTTGTCACGACGGCTATATTGAAATCAATACAGAAAACGGCAAAAAGAAAATCGGAGTTACGAGAATTCATATTGAAGAGGATGCAGGAAAATCCCTCCACGACGTGGTTCCGGGTGCATCACTGATGGATTATAACCGTTGCGGCGTACCGCTTATTGAAATAGTATCAGAACCGGATATGCGTTCAGCGGCAGAGGCGAAGGAATATCTTGATACCTTAAAGGCAATACTTCAATATATAGGAGTATCCGACTGTAAGATGCAGGAAGGGTCACTTCGCTGTGATGTCAACGTCTCTATTCGTCCTGAAGGGCAGAAGGAATACGGCACACGTACGGAAATGAAAAACGTAAACACCTTCAGCGGTGCGCTTAAAGGTATAGAATTTGAAATCAAACGCCAGACAGAAATTCTTGAAAAGGGCGGAATAATTGAGCAGGAAACCAGACGCTGGGACGATGCAAGCGGCGAGAGCTTGCCTCTTAGAAGCAAGGAAGATGCCCACGATTACAGATATTTCCCCGAACCTGATTTGATGCCTATAGTTATTACGGACGGGGAAATTGAAAATATAAGAAAAACCATTCCCGAACTGCCGCATATTAAACGTCAGCGCTATGTACAGCAGTACGGACTGCCTGAATATGACAGCGACCAGCTAACTCAGCTTAAACCTACAGCGGATTTCTTTGAAGCTGTAATCGAAAAGGGCGCGGCTCCAAAAGCGGCGGCTAACTGGATTATGGGCGATATTTGGAGAATTATGAACGAAAAGTTTATGTTAATTGAGGATTTGCCCTTTACGGCGGCACAGCTTGCCGAAATGATAGGCGAGATAGATAAGGGTACAATCAGTAATACGGCGGCAAAGCAGGTTCTTGAGAAAATGTTTGAAACCGCTGAAAATCCCTCGGTTATAATAGATAAATTAGGTCTCAGACAGGTAAATGACGAGGGTGCAATACTTGAAATAATAAAGAGTGTTATTGAAGCAAATCCCGCCTCCGTAGAGGACTATAAAGGCGGTAAGGACAGAGCAGTAGGCTTCCTTGTAGGACAGGTTATGAGACAGTCAAAGGGCAAAGCTAATCCTAAAACCGTAAACAAACTGCTTGCGCAGGAGCTTTCTAAACTGTAATTTTAAGGATGGTGCAGGGTTGACCAGAGAAGAAAAAATATATGAATTTATGCGTAGTGACGGGTATGTTCCTTTAATGGAAAAGGAGCTTATGACGGTGCTTGATGTGCCTGAGACGGACAGGGCAGAGCTTGAAGAAATTTTGCTTCGGCTTATAGACGAAGGGAAGATTATGAAAAGTCGCCGCGGCAGATATGTAGCTACAAAAGGAATGGGTCTTTTAAACGGAATATATCAGGGTAGCGACAGAGGCTTTGGCTTTGTAACGGCAGAAGGCGAGGATAAGGATATATTCATTGCATCGTCAAATACGGGCGGTGCAATGAACGGCGACAGCGTGGTTTTAAAGCTTATTGCAAAGGAAGCGGAAGGCAAAAGGGCTGAAGGAAAAATAACCAAGGTTACAAAAAGAGCAAATAGGACGCTTCTTTGTACCTTAAAACGCCGTTTCGGCAAATGCGTGGCAATTGCCGATAACAAGAGAATATGGCAATATATTCATATAAATCCCGCCCATACAATGGGAGCCGAAAACGCTCAGAAGGTTATGGTTGAAATAACAAAATATCCTGAAGAAAGTAAGGATGCAGAAGGCAGAGTGGTTGAGGTTTTAGGCTATCCCGATGACCCTGAAACTATGAAGCTTTCGGTTATGAGAAGCTTCGGACTTGAGGAAGAATTCAGCGATAAGGTTATGGAAGAGGTAAAAGCTGTACCGAAAACCGTTACGGCGGAAGCCGCGGCGGAAAGACGAGACCTGCGCAGCGAGCTTATCATAACCATAGACGGCGAGGATGCCAAGGATTTAGATGATGCGGTTTCTGTTAAGATGCTTGAAAACGGCAACTATCTTCTGGGTGTTCATATTGCAGATGTTACTCATTATGTGAAAGAAAACAGCGAAATCTTAAAAGAAGCAACCGAACGAGGCACAAGCGTGTACCTGGCAGGCGGAGTAATCCCTATGCTGCCGAGGGAGCTTTCCAACGGAATTTGCAGTTTAAATGAAAATATCGACAGGCTTACTCTTTCAATAGATATGGAAATCACACCCAAAGGTGAAATAATTTCCCACGATATTTATAAGGCGGTAATTAAAACCCGTCATCGGATGAATTATACTGATGTAACAAGGCTTTTAAAGGGAAACAAAAAGTTGAGAGAGCAGTATGAGGATATTACCGAAATGCTCAAAAATATGAAAGCCCTGGCGGAGCTTTTGAGGAAACGCCGCAAAAAAGAAGGCAGTATAGATTTTGAATTTCCCGAAATAAAACTGATTTTTGATGATGCAGGCAGAGTCATTGATCTGTACCCTTATGAATACACCATTTCCAATATAATAATAGAAGAATTTATGCTGGCGGCAAACCGAACGGTAGCAGAGAGGTTTTTCTGGCAGGAACTGCCTTTTGTATACCGTGTTCACGAACCACCCTCGGAGGACAAAATCACCGAGCTTATGAGGGTGCTGTCGGTGTTTAATCTTAAGATTAAAGGTAAGGCTGAAAATATCCATCCGAGGGAATTGCAGAAAATTTTAGAAGAAATAAAAGGGCAACCCTATGAACAGGTGGTATCAACCATAATACTCCGCAGTATGATGAAAGCGGACTACAGAACAGAAAACAAAGGACATTTTGGACTGTCGGCAAAATATTATTGCCATTTCACCTCGCCCATACGCCGCCTTGCAGATTTGACAATACATCGGATTATAAAATCGGCAATCGAAGGTGAGGACTGCGGCAGATATGAGAAAATGGCGGAAACGGCGGCACAAAAAGCAAGCGACCGCGAAATTATCGCCGAGGAGGCAGAACGACTCAGCCGCAAGCTTAAAATTGCCGAATATGTGGCAGATTTTGTGGGTATGGAATGTGAAGGTATAATTTCGGGTATAACCCAATCGGCATTTTTTGTCACTCTTCCAAACGGAGTGGAAGGCAGAATTTCTCTTTCGGATTTGCAGGATGATTACTACGTACTTATACCGACGTCCTACAGCCTGCGCGGCGAAAGAACGGGAAAAACCTATAATATGGGGGATAGCGTAAATATCATCATTGCGGCGGCGGACAGAGTAACGGGAGATATTACTTTTTTAATTGATAACGACTGAAATGAGGCGACAATATGAAATATGATGAACCTACAATAAATTCAGAGCTTATTTATGAAGGGAAAATTATCAGAGTCAGACGGGATACCGTAAAACTTATAAACGGAACGGAAGCGAGCCGCGAGGTGGTGGAGCATCCGGGAGGGGTCTGCGTGGTTGCCTGTACCGATGACGATAAAATTTTAATCGTAAAACAGTTCAGAAAACCCTTTGATGAAGAAACCCTTGAAATCCCTGCAGGTAAGCTTAACTACGGCGAGGACCACTATGACTGCGGTCTGCGTGAGCTTAAAGAGGAAACAGGCTACGAGGCAGGAAGATATGTCTATCTGGGCGAGTATTATCCAACACCGGGCTTTTGCGGCGAGAAAATAAACATATACTACGCCGATAAGCTTGTAAAAGGCGAAAGCTGCCCCGATGAGGACGAGTTTTTAGATGTATATGAATACACCTATGATGAGCTTTTCAGTATGATTTTAAAAGGCAAAATCAAGGACGCAAAAACAGTTATAGGCTTGCTGTTATCTAAAGAAATGAAAGAAAAAGGAAAACTGTAAACAAATGTAAATTCAGCATATAACCGCAGGAAGAGGATTTAAAAAAATCAAATTCCTGCGTTTTTTTATAAAACCTCTTGACAAGTTAACGAATGTTTGCTATAATATAAGTGAATGAATGTTAACTTAGAGGTGATGGGTATGAATACCGGGTATTTAGCGGCTTATGCCATAAACCAACATGCCATAAACAGCGGTAATCCTTTGGTGGAGGATTATGTTGTAAGGCGGCTTATGAACAGCGGGGATTTCCTGAGCATCAGGGAATATATTTTGGAGAACAAAGAAAAGCTTTCCGATGGCAAAAGCTTCCCCAATGATAATATAGCGTTAAAATACATAACCGAGGAAAAGCTGATACCTACGGCGGCTGCAACCCTGAGATTTTGCGAGGATGCTGTGAAAACAGCAGTAAAATCGGGGTGCAGTCAGTTTGTGATTTTAGGTGCAGGGCTAAACACCTTCGCTTTCAGAAACAGCGACAGTGTTAAAATATTTGAAGTAGACAGCCGAGAGCAGGTGGAGGATAAAAAATCAAGGATTTCGGAAGCGGCTTTGGATATGCCTGAAAATTTAGTGCAGGTATCTGCCGATTTTCTTAAAGAAAATTTAATTGAAGCTCTTGAAAAGGCAGGCTTTGATAAAACCAAAAAAAGTATTTTCTATTTCAGTCTTATGCAGTCAAATCCCGAAGAAGCTGAGCTTAAAAAGGTATTGAAGGAAGTCTCCGACCTTTGCGAGGGTACGGATATAGTTATGGATTTTTCGCAAAACAGCAGTATTATGACGGAGAAAGCGAAGTTTTCGGGAGATTATCAGGACCTAGAGGTGCTTTTAAGCAGAAATGGCTTTGAAATTTATGAACACCTTGATGAAAATGAGCTTAGTAAACGGTATTTTTCTGACGGGCATCAGGCACAGGCGGGTTGTCTGCTGGCGGTTTTAAAGAAGCGGCAGGAAGCTCCTGAAGAAACTGCGGCAAAGGAAAAGCCCGTCCCTGCGGCGGAAAAATCCGAAGTAAAGGTCCGAAAGCCCGTACTTAACCCTCAAAAAATCAAAAAAATAATTGAAGGCGGAACAAAGGAGAAAATTCTGAAGGTATCCTTAAAGCTATTTTCAGAGCAAGGCTTCACCGCCGTCTCGGTACGTGACATTGGTGGTGAGCTTGATATTTCCCAGGCGGCTCTTTATAAGCATTATAAGAATAAACAGGATATTCTCGATAATATAATTTCTATTATGACGGAGCAGATTGATGAGATTATCCGAAACCGTCAAATGAAAAATTTGGAAAATGAGTATGTGGATTTATGGTGCGAAACTACTGAAAGAAAACAATTTATGAGATTGCTGACTATTTGTCGTTTTTCAAACGAAAAAACAGCCGGTCTTTATAATAAATATTTTGCCGAGGGGCTTGTGGAATATTTTGAAAAGGCAGGAGTAACTCCTGCGGAAGAAAAAGCCGCCCTGACAGCTTTTAAACTCATATTACGGGACAGTAAGGCGTGATATGTATTATGTGAACGGTAGCTTCTTTTGCGGGGGAATAACCGTAGCAGGCGCGCGTTGATAGTTTGGAATTTGGATTTTATAATATTTTTAACAGGAGATGGAATAAATGAGATATTGCTGCAAATGTCAGATAAAAATTGAAGATAATGAAGAAAGATGCCCGATTTGCGGAAAGCTTATAGAGGGCTATGTAAAACCGGAAAATAACGGGGCGAGTCCTCTTTATGAGACAGGAAACCTGGATTTTAACGGCTGGTTAAAGAATTTCTTACAGCTGAATTCCTTTAAAGCAGCTGTCATATTATGTATAATAAGCTTTATAATTTCTGTGGTTATGTCTTTTACGGAAGGCTTCGGCTTTTCGGCGATAGTGGCGGCTGTAGCCTCTGCGGTGGGGATTATACCCTTTGTTATGCTGCTGGGCGACAGAAATAATCGGGGAAACGGCGATAAGGCTTTAAAAATCTTCAAATTTATGAGGGTGCTGGCGATAATTCAGATAGTGCTGCTTGGTATTATGATAGGCTTATTTATGCTTGCGGCGGCGGTTATGGCTGTTGTGGGAACAACTCCCTTCGGACAGCTTTTGCCCTTTGAATTTTATTATATAGAAGAGGGAATGGCATATATTGTAGCGGCATCGCTGTTTTTGGGAACGATATTTGCGGCGGCGATTACCTTACCTTATGCTATAAGTTGTCTTAATCTTACAAATGACATAATTTTGGGGCTTAAGGGCGCGGAATTACCTAAGCTTCGCGGTGCTGTAGCATACAGAGTTTATAGTGTCATTGTTTTTGTGTTTTCCGTTTTAACCGCCTTAAATCTCTTTACCTTCAGCACAAATTTGGTTATGGATTTGATTTTGGGAACGGAGACAATTATTTCTGCCATTCCTGCTTTGATTTTTTCAGATTTGCTGTTGCGTCTTAATAACGCGGTGAAAACAGAACATTATAAAAAAAATTAGAATATCTCTTTACAAAAAATGCGTTGCGTGGTATAATATAGTTTAAGGAAACCATATACAAGTTCATTGTATTCCGGTACAGGAAGATTGGAGGGATTTATATGACAAACAAAATTATTACTATCAGCCGTCAGTTCGGTAGCGGTGGAGGATATATAGGAAAACAGCTTTCAGAAAGGCTTGGTATACCGCTGTATGATAAACAGGTACTGAGTGTAGCGGCAAAAGATAGCGGGTTCAGCGAAGAAGTGCTGGAATATTCTGAAGAAATGCCCGTTACGAGTCTGCTTTATTCAATAGCTGCAGGAGCAGGTATACATAGCGGTACTATGGGATTACACAGTCTGCCTCTCGGCGACAAGCTGTTTCTGGCACAGTTTGATGCTATTAAAAAGCTGGCACAGCAGGGTCCCTGCATATTTATAGGCAGATGCTCGGACTATATTCTCCGTGAAGAGCCGAATTGTATTAATATATTTATTCACGGCGATATGGATAAAAGAATTGAGCGTATTGCAAAGGAACATTCCTTAACACCTGCGGAAGCGAAACAAAAAATCACGAAAATCGACAAACGCCGCGCAAGCTATTACAGCCATTATACTTCGGAAAAATGGGGCGTAGCGGGAAGATATGATATGACCGTCAACAGCAGTACCCTCGGTATTGACAAAACCGTTAAGCTTATAGAAAATTTTATATGGCTTTCGGAATAAACGGCAGAGGTATGAAAATTGAAAGAAGAATTTTTGATTAATATGCAAAAATTACTTGGCGAAGCTTTTGAAGAATTTAAAACGGCGCTTTTTGAGACTCCTCAAAAAGCGCTTCGTGTAAATACCCTCAAAACGTCAGGTGATGATGTGGATTTTAAAGAAGAAAAAGTGCCGTGGGCGACATCGGGATATTATTACAGTAAAGATAAGATAGGTGCTACATGGCAAAATCGGTTAGGGCTTGTTTATTCGCAGGATGCGTCTGCTATGGCACCGGCGGAAATTTTGTCTCCCAAAGCGGGAGACAGGGTTTTGGATTTATGTGCCGCGCCGGGCGGCAAAACCACTCAGCTGGCACAGCTGATGGAAGGTGAAGGCATAATTGTTTCCAACGAAATTGTGCCGTCAAGATGTAAAATTTTATATGAAAACATTGAACGGCTCGGTATATCCAATGCCATTATTTTAAATGAAGACCCGAGAAACCTGGAAACCCGCTTTGAAGGCTGGTTCGATAAAATTTTAGTAGATGCTCCCTGCTCGGGAGAGGGTATGTTCCGTAAAGACAAAACTGCGGCGGAGATGTGGACACCGCAAACCAACGAAATTTGTGCCAACCGTCAGGAGCTTATAATGAATTCAGCAATAAAAATGCTGAAACCCGGCGGAATGCTGGTATATTCCACGTGTACCTTCTCGCCGCTGGAAAACGAATTTCTTATAGAGAAAATCGTAAAAACCAATGAAAATATAAGTGTAGAGAAAATTGATTCGGATTATCTGACCGATGGGATTTATGAAGGCACAAAAAGAATTTATCCTCATATCCAAAAGGGAGAAGGGCATTTTATAGCGAAGCTTAAAAAAAACGATGGCAGAGAAGGCAAAATAAAGGAAATGACTCCGTCAAAAAATATCGAGCTGTTTGAAAGCTTTAAAACAGATAATATGGAGGATACAGAATTTCTGACATATTTAAGCGGAACCCGCCTCTTTTTGCATAAAGAAAAACTACCCGATTTATCGGGTCTTAAATGGTATTGCGGCGGAATTTACGGCGGCGACCTGCTTAAAGGAAGATTTGAACCTAATCACCATCTGGCGATAGCCCTCAAAAAAGAGAATTTCAAATCCTTCTATGAGCTGTCGGATACGGAATTTGATAAATATATCCGCGGCGAAACCGTAAACAGCGATATAAAAGGCTGGTGCCTTATGCTCTACAGAGGCTACCCTGCAGGCTTCGGAAAAGGCAGCGGCGGTATAATTAAAAATCATTACCCCAAGGGACTGCGAAAAAGGGGATAATAACGAAGAAAACATAAAAGAGCTGCCGATAAGGTCGGCGACCTTTGTTATGATTTTTTAGCTTCAATCATTTCATTCAGCTTTTTAAAGGCATCGGAGACGGTGCCGATTTTGTTTATCAGCCCGCAGGCTACGGCTTCCTCGCCGTTTATTATAGTACCGGCATCATTGGCAATCTGAGTGGTGGTCATCATAAGGTTTTTCAGCTTTTCTTTACTGATTTTTGAATGTCTTGTTATAAAATTAATTATTCGTTCCTGAATTTTCATTAAATATTCAAAGGATTGCGGTACGGTGATTATGGTTCCGTTCATTCGTACCGGGTGAATTGTCATAGTAGCTGTAGGTGCAATAAAAGAATATCGGGAAGCAACAGCCAGGGGAACTCCGATGCTGTGACCGCCACCCAGCACAAGCGATACCGTAGGCTTGGAAATCCCTGCAATAAGCTCTGAAATAGCAAGCCCTGCCTCTACGTCACCGCCCATAGTATTGAGAAGAATCAAAACTCCTTCAATATCCTCACTTATTTCAACCCACGCCAGCATCGGCAATAAATGCTCGTATTTTGTAGCCTTCATATCGGAAGGTAAAATATTATGTCCTTCTACCTGCCCAATAATGGAAATACAACAAATTTTACCCTTTTTACCCTGAATTTCCAGAATCCCGTATTCTTTTAAATTCTCATTATTATAGCTCATATTATCCTCCGTTTTTATATTATTTTGTTCGTCCGCAAACAAATTATACAAAAATTTAATTTCTCATGAAAAACTATTGATTTTTTGCAGGAAAAGATGTATAATTAAAGATAACAGATAAAAAAGGGGTAATGGCTTTGATTTTTGAAAGTGCTCTGTCCATAACACATTTTTATATAGAATCCACAGTAAAACCCGGGGATGCGGTTATTGATGCCACTATGGGCAATGGTAACGATACCCTGTTTCTGGCACGGCTTGTAGGTGATACGGGCAGCGTCACCGCCTTTGATATTCAGGAAACGGCTGTTGCTAAAACTAAAGAATTATTAAGCAAAAACAACCTGTCGGAGCGAGCTGCGCTGGTTTGTGACGGACACGAGAATATGGGGAAATATGTAAGTGCGCCGATAGCGGCGGTTATGTTTAACTTAGGCTATCTTCCGGGAGGCGACCATAGCATTGCTACACGCTGCGAGACTACCATAGCCGCTCTTGAAGCTGCTATGCGGCTTTTAAAACCGGGCGGGATTATTTCTTTGGGAATTTATTATGGCGGCGATTCGGGGTTTGAAGAGAAAAATGCGGTAACAGAATATCTTAAGACTATAGATTTCAAAAAATTCACCGTTCTGCAACACGATTATGTGAACAGACCCAACTGCCCGCCCCTGGCGGTCATAATTGAAAAAACAAAATAATATTATTTAAAGTAGATAATAACTTAAAACAGGATAAATTAATGCAACGCAGATTTACGGAGCTACTCACAAGGGGAGTGAAATCCGCTAAGCTTGATTATCCGGTTACGGAGGCTATGAAATGAAAGAAAACAGTAACGAACAGAAGGTCAACCTTTTGAAAAAGCTAAACCCAAAAATTATTATTCCCATTGCAGGCGGATTACTTCTTACAGGGCTTGTTTTAATAACTCTTGCCGCCTTCGCGGGTGGTGATAATATACGCGGCGGAGTTTCCGTAAACGGTATTGACGTTGGCGGAATGTCACGGCAGGAAGCGTATGAAGCCGTTTCGGCTGTCACAAATAACGCTTTAGAAGCTGAAACAATAACCGTAAGCTTTAAAGATACAAAATCTGAAATTGCTTTTTCGGATTTGATACGCGGCTATTCGGTAGATGCGGCCATTGACGAGGCGATAGCTGTTGCCCACGCAGGCAACTTCATTTCCGATGGGTTTAAATCAATAATATTGAAGCTAAACCCGCGGAAGATTATAGTTGAACCTGAGTATGATGAGGATTTGATTACAGGTCTCATAAATTCTTATGCCGCAGGAATCGAGGACCCTCTTGTTGAAAGCATATATGAGGTTGAAGATGACAAGCTCCGTATGGTAAACGGTAAGGCGGGATATGTTATTGATTCCGATACTGCAATGATGGATATAAAAACCGTTTTATCTTCCTGCAAAAGTGGCAATATTACTATTACTCAGATAAAAAAAGGTCCTGCTATCTTCGATGAGGAGGAAATTTATTTAAAGGTGGCACTTCCGCCTGTAAATGCCGAATTAAAAGAAGAAAACGGGAAAAAGCTTCTTGTAAAAGCAAAGAACGGCTATGACTTTGATAAAACAGCTCTTGTAAAGTTTATAAAAGAAAATAAGGAGAATAAAGAGGCGTATTATTTTGACCTCACCATTATAGAACCCGAGAATACTTCAGTACCCACAGACGGGCTTTTTGAGGAAGTTCTTGCGAAATATACCTCAAAAATTACCGACAGCAACCGCGACCGCCTGAATAATGTTCAGCTTGCCGCTGAGAAGATTAACGGAATTATTGTAAATCCGGGCGAGGAATTCAGATATTTGCCTGTAGTTGAGCCTATCACCATTGCGGGCGGTTATAGAATTGCCAACGTGTACAGTAACGGAAAAGTGACTCAGGATATAGGCGGCGGTGTGTGCCAGGTATCCTCAGCACTTTATACGGCAACCCTTTATGCTGACCTTGAAATCACAAAACGCTTCAACCACAGCCTGACTGTAGCATACGTTCCCCTGGGTCAGGATGCTACAGTTTCAAGCGGTGAATTGGATTTCAGATTTATAAACAACACCAACGAACCTCTTAAAATTCAAACGCAGTTTAGCCCCACAGGCATTACTGCCATTATCCTGGGCAAGAAGCCTGATAAGTCGATTGATATTGAACTTGAAAATGTAATCCTGTCCACAAACCATTATGAAACCGAGATTACGGAAGACCCGAGCCTGCAACCGGGCGAGGTTGTAACAGACGTTAATGGAAAAACAGGTTATGTGGTAAATACATATAAAAATTATTATAAAGATGGCGAACTGCTGGAAAGAAAACACGTTTCAAAAAGCGTTTACAGGACAGTAACCTGCAAACAAAGAAAAGGTCCCGAAACGGCAGAAACCCTCGCACCTCCCGCTCTCGTAGAAGGGGAGATGGTAACTGCAGAGGAAACCGTAGCACCGACGCCTGCGCCGGAAGCTACTCCCACACCGGAGGGATCGCCTGTGCCGGAAGCTGCGCCTCTGCCGGCGGAAACAGAATAAATAACACAAAATTCGTAGATTTTATGCGTAAAATCTACGAATTTATTTTAGCTCGATTTTATTTATTGATATTCATATCTTCATAGCCTGAGGATGTGATTTTGTACACCCCTTTGATTTTTACGGAAAGCTCGTCGGCAAAGCGGCGGCATACCTTTATCGCTTCCTCGGTGGTTTTGACGGAAAAACTGCAACCGCCTATGGATAAAAGCTTGGGAGTCTGCAAAATTCGAGCATAAAATCCCTCTTTTTCAAGCAATTTTTTTATTCGGGAAGCTGTGGTAGCAGATGCAAACACAATAAGCACCTCATTCATAATTTCACCCCCATATTAGCAATATATGCCTGAAAATCAGCGGCTGTGCCAAAATAAATTTTGTTTTTTTAAAAAAACATTTGACAAATGGAGAAATTTATAGTATAATATTAATGTTGTAAATAAGCTGGTGTGGCACAGTCGGTAGCGCAATTGATTCGTAATCAATAGGTCAGGGGTTCGATTCCCCTCACCAGCTCCATAAACAGAACCGCATAAACACTAAGAATTCTTAGTGTTTATGCGGTTTTTAACGTCTTACTAACAATGTTTAAAAACGGTCAAAAAGGGTTAAAAAAGCAGTAAATTTTATCCGCCACGAAGGATATGCACTCCTTCTGTTTACTTTTTTTTATCTCACCCTTTAGTTTTTCTAAAAGCTTAATTACAAAAGCGGGCGGATTTACGCCTATGTCACATATATTTTCTAAAATAGAGATAATTTCGTTACAAATAAGCCACGCCGCCAAAGACAATGGCGAAACTATCGAAATCGCAGAGCTTGTTAGTGAAGTGTCTGAATGGCTTGAAACTCGACAAAGCAGCTATTCTATTTATAACGCTTACACTAAAAAGCGGAGAAGCTCAAGGGGCGTTTATTCTGTATCTCAAAGACAATCCAAAAGCATCGCAAGAGGAGCTGATGGAAGCGGCAGACGAGATGCAGAGAATGGCGGAACAGGCGACATAAGTTTTTCACTTGACGAAGATGGCGAACCCGATTTATTTGACCTTTGGGAACAGAAGAATAAAGAGTTTGGAACAATCAAAAAAGGCGAAAATCCAACCCGTGATATTGATGTACCGAAGAAAATTACAAAGGATAAATTGGTAAGCCGGTTTGCTCGAACAATGCTTGAAAATAGCGGCTGAATTAGTTGCAGAAGCTACACACGCAGGTCAAGCATTGCAGGCTAAGGTGTGGCATTAAGCCACACCTCAAAAGCTTTAAAATTTGTCACAAAAGAAAATTTACAGAAATAACTTCACACGCCTACGTCACTTCGTTCCCATACATAAGCTCCAACGGACAAAACATACGACTTTGCGCTTTGCACTTTGCATTCCGAAGCCATTTCACATTTCCGTTTTCATAATTCTTATATCCTTACCGATAAATTTCAGGATTTGAAATTCTGTCAATCGTGAGAAAACACGGGAGGAATAAATGGTTGCAATCTCTTTTGGAGAGAGGTTGGTGTTTATAATTATTGATTTTCCTGCCAGCATACGGGAGTTTAATATATCAAAAAGCGATGCTACGGAATAAGAGGTTATGTGTTCCGTACCCAGGTCATCAATAATAAGCAAATCCACGTTATGAGCCCATTTTGCTTCAGCGGCGGTATGGGGAGTAGATTTAAACTCGTTATCAGTCAAAAGACCTAGAAGCTGTTTGGAGGTGTAATACATAACGGTGACACCCCTGCTTGCAAGAGCATTGGCGATAGCTGAGGAAACAAAGGTCTTTCCCAAACCGGGAGAACCGTAAAAGAGCAGGTTTTTGTTATTCTCTTTACCGAAATTCTCGACAAACTCAATAGATTTAGCGAGAATATCCATAATCTGCTCGCGGGGACTTCTGCCGTTATCACCGGCATCGCCGGAATAATAGCCCACATCAAAATCGCGGAAGGTTACGTTTTTCAGAGCGGTTGCTATGTTGGATTTTTTCGCAATCTCGCCGAACAGCTCATTTTTGAAGCAGTCACACATAACACCGTCAATATATCCTGTATCACTACATTTACTGCACTCATAGACGTCATATATATAATTTTCGGGCAGACCTGCGTCCGACAATATCTTTTTCCTGTCGGCAGAAAGGGAGTTGATTTTATTCTTAATTTCATCAACCTCTGTGCTTCGGTCATCTCCCAGTGCAACTCTGGCGAGCTGAATACCCAGCTTTGAAATTTCATCTTCAATGGTCTTATATTCGGGATACGCTGTGTAAATTTCCCTGCGACGTTCATCTATAGTACGTCTCGCTTTTATTTTTTTGTCGTTAAACCTTGTTTCAACGGGTTCATAAATTGCTTTATTGTACAGCATAATTTTCTCCAATCAAAATTATTTCTTTTTTAAAGCACGCTTTTCTATTGCATCAAAATCATATTCGGGTTGCGCATAGTTACTGAAGGAAGTGGATTTCACAGCCACCTCGGAACGGGTTTTCGGTTTTGACGGATTTTTCTTGCGGTATTCCTTCGCCTGAGAAGGAGTTTTGATACCGTTTGCGTGCCAGTCCTGCAATATGGTATTCATATAAGACATAGCAAGCTTACCTGTGTTTACCATACATATATCATAAGCAAAGGCTATAAGCGGTATGGAAATACCAAGCTGTTCAAGCCAGATGTTTATATATTTGGTTTCGGTAGGCGTAAAATTTCGGTTATATATACCAAGAGCCTTTTTCAGCTCCGCTATCTTCTTATTATAGCTTTCTACGCGTTTCAGATAGGCTTCCGCCTTTTCTGTTGAATCAATACCCTTATCTATCCAACTTTGTGCAACCCGTTCAATTTGCCGCATGCTTTTTTTGTTATTGGTCATACAGAAGGTCAGCATAAGCGGAATTACCTCCAAGGGAAACCGATAGTAATCATACAGGCTGTAGATAACCATAGAATCGGGAGTGCTGAGAGGTTTATTCAGTATTCGCGAAGCAATGGAAAACAAATCTTCAAGATGCCTGTCGCCTCTGACCCGTGAGGAAATCTCTTCCATAGAATAGAGAGGTTTTGTTTCCGTAACAACGGTGGGTTTTTCAGAGAGCTTATCAAGGTCATGAAAAATAATTTCATAATCGCTATCCTGTTTCTGCTTCATCTGCACAACGCCAAGGCTTTCCCAATACCGCCAGGCACGGATTACATCAGATTCAATCAGCCCGAGAAGATTAGCAATTTCCACGTTGGATAAATGCTTGTTTTCGTTGCACTGTCTGAGTCCTGCAATATATACCTTAACAAAATTGCCGTCAGCCTTATACATAAACTTGTCAACAAAGGTTGCAGATAAGACAATATCTTTATTTTCCTTGCTTTTTTCTATCGTAAAAGCCATAATTTCACCTATTCTTCAATTTCTGTTTTATAATTCTTGCTTTTCCATTTGAATATAATCACAAAAGCGGAGACAATAATACAAACACCTGCCAGAAGCTGAGAGATTCTTACATTACCGAGCATAAGACTGTCGGTACGCAGTCCTTCTATCATTGCTCTGCCGATACCGTACCACATAAGATAAGACCAGAATATAAATCCCGTAAAAGGCTTTTTCTTCCTGAGACATAGCAGCAAAACTCCGCCCGTAAGATTCCATAAGCTTTCATATAAAAAGGTGGGATGCACAGCCGTCAGCTTGCCGCCAAACTCAGCTTCCGAAGGGATAATTTCCATTCTCCAGGGAAGGTCTGTGACACAGCCGTAGGCTTCAACATTGATAAAGTTACCCCATCGTCCTATTGCCTGAGCAAATAAAAAGGCAACAGCGGCAATATCCGCAAGCTCGAAAAAGCTTATCTTCTTAATACGGCAATAGATAAGTCCTGTAAGAAACCCGCCGATTACACCGCCGTATATTGCAAGACCGCCTTCCCAGATATACAGTGCGGAAATGGGGTTTGCGGAAAATTCGTGCCACGAAAAAAGCACATAATAGAGTCTGGCGCAGATAATACCTATGGGTACACCCCACAGCACCACGTCAGAAACGGTATCTGCAGGAAGTCCCACCCGTTTGGATTCTCGTGACGAATAAATAACAGCCACAACTATGGCAAATGCAATTATAACGCCGTACCAATATATTTTAATCTCCGAGTCGGGAAACACCAGAGGATTTATATTAAATTCAAGACCAAGTCCCGGGAAACCTATGTATTGTGACATAAAACCGTCTCCTTTTGTTTAATACAGGCGGACAACGCTCTGTCCGCCTGATGTTATTATATAACTTTTTTCCTGATATGTCAAGCCTTTTTAACTGCTTCTTTCAGCTTGTCCGCCATATCGGTTTTCTCCCAAACCACGTCTAAATCCTCACGACCGACGTGACCGTAAGCCGCCAGCTGTTTATAAATAGGCTGTCTCAGCTTAAGCTTTTCTATAATAGCCGCGGGTCTCAGGTCAAAAACCTCGTTTACTGCAACGGAAATATCAGTATCGTCATATTTGCCTGTTCCAAAGGTTTCAATAAACACCGATACAGGCTTTGCAACGCCGATTGCATAAGCAAGCTGAACCTCACATTTATCGGCAAGCCCTGCCGCTACTATGTTTTTAGCAACATATCGCGCCGCATAAGCCGCACTTCTGTCAACCTTCGTTGGGTCTTTACCCGAAAAAGCACCGCCACCGTGACGGGAATAACCGCCGTAGGTATCAACAATAATTTTTCTGCCAGTAAGACCCGTATCTCCCTGAGGACCGCCGATTACAAATCTGCCCGTGGGGTTAATGTAGTATTTGATATTTTCATTTACCAATTTTTTCGGAAGAATGGGGGCGATTACATATTCAACCATATCCTTGCGGATTTGTTCAAGTGAAACCTCATCATCGTGCTGTGTAGATACAACCACCGTATCAATAGCTGTCGGCACGCCGTCGGTATATTCAACGGTTACCTGAGTTTTACCATCGGGACGGAGATAGGGAAGAGTGCCGTCCTTACGTACCTGAGTGAGACGTTTTGCCATCTTATGAGCCAGTGATATGGGCATCGGCATAAGCTCAGGTGTTTCGTTGCAGGCAAAACCGAACATCATTCCCTGGTCACCTGCACCCGTTAAATCATAATCGGCATCAGACCCGCTTTTGTTTTCAAAAGCATTGTTTACTCCCATTGCAATATCGCCCGACTGCTCGTCTATTGAGGTGATAACACCGCAGGTATCACAGTCAAAACCGAATTTTGCACGGTCATAACCGATTTCTCTCACGGTTTCTCTCGCAATTTTGGGAATATCAACATAGGCGTTGGTGGTTATTTCGCCCATTACCATAATAGTTCCTGTTGTAACAGCAGTTTCGCAGGCAACTCTTGCCGCAGGGTCTTTCTCAAGTATCGCATCAAGTACCGCATCTGAAATCTGGTCACATATTTTATCAGGATGTCCTTCAGTTACGGACTCTGACGTAAACAAATATTTTTTCATTATATTTTCCTCCTTCTGACAAAAAAATCCTCCGCAATCCGGAGGATAAAACTCCTCATCTTGCTTTCGCCGGATTTAGCACCTTGCCATGCAGGTTGCCGGGCTTCACAGGGCCGTATCCCTCCGCCGCTCTTGATAAGGCATATCATATTAATAACTAGCTATATATAAGTATATCACAAACTAAGCTATAAGTCAATAGGTTTTGGAATATATTTTGTTTTGATGAAAACAGCTTTGGACTAAGGGGCGAAATAAACGTATGCGGTAGCGGGCTTGTCCGCCATATTGGTTGCGATAGACTTTTTCTGTAGCTTTAGTATAACATACCAATGTGATATTTGCAAAAAAAAACATTGGCGAAGCCGCCATCATTAGTGAAAATGCAAGGCGTTTTAATGGAATAGTTCGCTTTGCTCAGGATGGAATTAAATCCGTCACGCTTAACCCTGCGAAACAGGATTTCATCACAAAGTGATTTCGTCCGCGAGGTGGATTTCTTCCGCCAAAAGACGGATTTGACATAAAAAAAGAGATAAAACCTTTTACGGTCTTATCTCTTACTTCTTGACATCACAATGCTCGTTATATTATTTTCGGTAACTGTCCTTAACAGTACACGACATTCTTTTCCCGAAAGATATAGTAATAAGCTTATATTGTTACTGTCTGCCATTTTATCGCTGAAAATCTCCATGTTTTAGAATAAGCAGAAGATTCCGTTTCATATCAATGCTGAGCTTGCTGATTACAGCCCATAAGGGGGATGGTGTTCGGGTGACTTTTGACAAGCTATATTCAATGCAAGCGACATAACAGCGAACTTTAAAAGACAACTGTATATGTTTGTTTTTCCGGTTTTGAGTCATTATATCCCGACGGTAAATACGGCTGATACTTAATTCTTGCCACTTTTCCGTATTATAGCTTTCTTTATTCAGTGTTATTTTACCTTTAAAACCACTTTACCAACATTCTTCCCTTCGTACAAGATATCATGGGCTTTTTCTGCTTCTGTTATCGGCAACACCGCATGAATTGTTGGTTTGACTTCACCGGATTCAATTTTGGGGAATACTTTTTTAACAGTTTCAGATAATATCTGTGCTTTTACCTGTGGCGTTCTTGAACGAAGTGTACTGCCAATAATTCTCACATTACGAACATAAATGTTTTCCATGCTGATATATTCTTACGATAAAAAAAGAATACCCCTTGTGGAGACTATCCCGAATTTTGTGTAAAGTCTTTACAAGACCTCCAAGATGATGTATAATAAAAATATCATTTTGGAGGTTTTAATTATGCCAAGGTACAAATTAAGTCCCGAAGAACGGGCAGCAGAAGCAGAAAGAAAAGAA